>JAISCT010000028.1 GCA_031265355.1 Oscillospiraceae bacterium
TACTCGTTCTTGAAAATGCCCTTGCCGCAGAGCTTTTTCAGCACGGTGTACGTGGTGGTTTTTTTCCACTTCATCGCCTCCGCCGCAAGCTCCGCGAGTTTTGGGGAGTGAATCGGCGCGTGTTCCCATATCAGGTCGGCGAAACGTGATTCCGCTTCCGCCAGTCGATAATCAGCCATAATCAACCTCCATTCTATTTATCGTCACATATATTCTACAATAAATAGAATTGACTGTCAAGGTGGTTTTTCAAGAAAGTTTATTTTCGGAACATTTACCAAATTGTCGGGATGGAATCCATAAAGGAGCACTGCCGCAAGAAAATTTTCGAGATTTGTGCAAATTGCCCTTTGAATTTTTCTTTCGGGTTTGCTATAATATTAATGCTAAACGTGCAGTTCGCTTTGTGGGACATAAGTCCAGTTTGAGCGAGCGGGCACGTTTTATTTTTCGGAAGGAGACTCGGTTGAATGACAATAACAAACAGCGCGGTTTTGCACAAGAAATTTGGGCAAGGAACGGTTATCTCGCAAGATAACGCTATCGTGACGGTTCGTTTCTCCAATGAATACGGCGACAAGCGCTTTCAATACCCGAACGCTTTTGTCTCTTTCTTGACTCTTTGTGATGAGGATTTGAAAAGAGGCATGGATGCGGAAATCGGCCAAATAAGAGAAGCCGAGCGGTTGACGCAGCAAAAATGTGACGCAGAAGCCGACAGGAAACGAGAGGCTGAACGATCCGCAATATTGGAAGCTAGACGAGCCTCCGCCAAAAAGAAAACACCCGCAAAAGCCAAGAGTAAGCCGACAACAAAAGCAATGTCAGGCGGTGATGGTATTGTATAACGAAGGTGACTATGTTATCCGGAAAAGCGAAGGGATATGGCGCGTAAGCGGCGTTACTGTAAACTGTTATTCACTCAGTAATTACGCGAGCAGTGCATACGAGTCCGTTCCACTTAGGGTTTGGCGGGAAGCGATGCCGGTAGGCGCTTGAAGAACGGTTTTCGCAGAGTTACATCAACATCTGGCAGCTTGCGATACCGCAAAATGCTGTCGTGATGTCTTACGAATCCGCCAAAAGCGCCAACATTGCAAACTGAATAAGTTTATCTTCGACCATCATATAACTCAACGAGAACCGGCAAAGGAGCAGCTCCCTGAAGGGGGCTGCTCCTTTGCCGGTTGCACGGCGGATTCACAAAATCAGACTGGATGCCTCGAAGAGCGGAACCAGGCGGCTGTCCCAGAGGAATGCTTTGGCCGTGAGGCCCGGTTCTATCGGCAGGGACAGCGTGAACAAACTCCGTTCTCCGACCGCTGCCGTTTCCTCCGCGGCGGAAATCGCGATCAATCTGCCGCGCTGATCATAAACCGCCAAAATACCTTGGTAAAGAGCCGCGTCGTCTTCGTGGTTTTCTGCGACGAATACGGCCTTTGCCTCTTCTCCGGATCTCATAAGGGTGATCCCCGGAGGCGGTGCGATCACGTCGATCTTCGCCGTGACGGACTTCCAGGCGGATTCGGAATCTGAGCTGGAAACTTTTACGTAGAACGCGTCGCCGGTAAACGCGTCTGTCAACGTCACTTCGCCGGCCTGGTCAATGGAGACGCCAGGCTCACTTTCTATAATTTCCCATTTTGTGTCGCCCGCGTCGGGCACAGGCAGTTTGTCCCATGCAGTGTGCACCACGGTGGCCGACAGTGACACGGTACGGGTCTCGCCGGCAAAGGGACGGACAATCTCCGAAGGTCCGGAGATATCATAGGTGATCAGCGGACTCTCCCTATTAATGAGGTATACGTCAAAAGCCTCGATGTTTACCGTGGCGCTGAGATTGCCCTCGTACAAAGCGAAACAAGGGAAGTTCACGGTGGTGGCCGAGGCCGTTGTCTGCCTTCGGCTGACGCTGTGGACGACAGGACGGCCGGCGCTGTCTGTGTAACGCACGTACGCCGCCACATTGTGGCCCGTGGAACCGGCGGCGTTGGGCGTGTCCAGCAACCAGACCTCGTAGTAGAGGTTTCTGTCTAAATTCGACTGCCACGCGGTCATGGCGTTGTCCGACACGGCGCCGTTGGCTGTGCCGTTGGCCGTGGTCGTGGTGGAGTAGCGGATGCCAGCGTTGGTGAACGCCACTTTGAAGATTTCGGCGGCATTTCTGCTCTCATTGTTGCCATCTCGGAAACTCAGGCTGAAACTGCCTGAAACCGGGCGAACTTTGGCGTACATGACCAGAGTCTGCCCCTGTATGTTGGTGGTATTTCTGGGTTCTAAGCCCACGAAGGTGTCTCCGGTGGCATATCCGGCCGATGGATTGGCGTTCTTATGCACATACACTTTCTTCCCCGTTGTGGGATCGATCTGCACCGTGTCCGCCGTGGTACTGTTGGAACCTTGAATGCGGCGGTTGGGGTAGAGTCCTACAAAGGGAAGATCTCCGCGGTTTGTGGCGCTGGTGGGCCTGTTGTTCACATAATAGAAGTTGTTACTGTTGACAAGGGTGAACGGCAGGTACTTCACCTCTCCAAGGGGCAGGGACTGGATGCTCACTTTGCCTCCCCAGACAGACGGGCGGTGCTCGTCATAATCGATTTCCAAGAGCAGCTTTACTGTGTAACCCTGCACGTCGCCGAAGTCGTTGGCGGCCGTGACCGTGGCCTCCAGGGTATCGGACGCAAACTGCGTCACCGCCGTCTGAATCCCGTCCGCCGCGACGGCGGCCAACCGAGGCAGCGGTTGGAGCTCGGACCACTGTGCGGTATACTCCCTCACAATGGGGTTAAATCCTTTGATCACGGAATCATCCAGCGTGAGGGACGTGAGGAAATTCATATCCCGAATAAAGTGGACGACATAGGTCTCTTCTTCCCAGTCTTTCACGACTTTGATGACAGCGGATTTTTGTGAAGTGGACGCCTGCGTGACGGTCAGCGTCACATCGTCATAGACATCCGCATTTATCACGGGGAAGGGCGCGTTAGGCGTCAGATTGATCTCATAGTTTGTCACTTTTTCGTCAAATTCCGGCAAGGGGACACCGTCCACTCGAATGGCCTGGAGCTTGGGCACGGTATGGATCAGCGTCTTGCTCAGGGCCATGACTTCCTGTGTCGGAAATACGGGCCGCAGGGTATACTTGTATTCGTAGTCTCTGTCGTTGCGCACCATAAAATCGCCGTAATTCATAGTGCCTTCGTTGCCATAGGGGCCGCGCATCCAGTTTTCGCTGCCGACGCCCATCTGTATCATATTCAGGCTGAGCGTTACGGCGGTGGGCGCGGCGAGATCAACGGGGTGCCTGGGGCCGCTTTGGACACCCGTCCAAGACCAAGTGGACATCTCCTCGGCGGTGTGCTTCAATGCTGAAAACTCCAGAAGGGTATCGGCAACGGCCAGCAGCCCGGCGCCGCTGTCGTCGGTGACGGCCACCCATCGGGTATCCGTATGGTTGCCGTTTTCCTGCGAGCGGCTGCGGGTCACAAACATATCGTCCACTGTGGTTTTATACTGATCTACATACGTTCCGGTTCTGCGATCGATGTAATTCTCCTCCGGCCCTCTGCCGAAGTATTCCACATGTGTGTAATCCAGCGGCAGCTGGAGATAGCTGCCCACCAACCCCAGGTTATAGGATTGGCTGCTGGGGCTGAGTTTGTTGGTGACGGCAATGTCGCCGTTGCCGTAGACGGTATATTCTATGCTGTATGGCGACGGCGCCAAATCGGCGCGGTTCGTGCCCCGGGAATCCAACTGTCCGCTGACGGTGATTTTGACCGATTTGGGATTGAGCTTTGTGACGATGAAGCTGCTGACGGTCTTGTCCCGGCCCGCATAGCGCCAGGCGTTGCCAATGAGGACACCGAAAGAGCTGGCCGAATAGTTGCCGCCGATATCGTTGTCTGTGAGAGCCCTGTAGAAGTTCGGCACAGGCCCATTTTGGATAAGGCGCTTGCCGTTTACGGTGTAATTTGTGATAAGGCCGGTGTCTTTGCTGATGCGCAGATCAAAAGTCTTGTCCTCTGAACCGCCTGTGACGGCCACTTCGGCGTCGGTTTCACGGACGTCAGCCAGATCCTGAACGCTGAGAAGGCCAATGCCCACTCCAGGGATAGCCGCGGGTATGGCAAACTGCGCCGCGGCGACAGTGTACCCCTGCGGCGCCCAGTTTGCGGTTTCTTTCAACCTGAAGGACAATCTTAGGAAGTATTCCGCACCGGGCGTTAAGACGTCGGGCATCTCGTAGGGGATATGAATGGTTTTGGCCTGGGCCGTGAGATCGGCCGGGTTCACGGCCGGAATGTCCAAGGTCATTGTGCCTGTCTTGACAACGGCACTGTCCTGCGCAACTTCCCAAACAAATTCGTAGCGGCTGGCATTTGTAAAGATGTCGTGGTTGCGGAATGTGATGTTGCCGGCCAGCAAAGCGTCCGGGCCTGTCACCGTCATCTTGATGCTCTGATAATCGGCTCTGACCTCCGCCAAGGCCGGATTTGGCTCTCCCGTGGCCAGTATGCCTATCCCGTTGGCGCAGAAGGCGTTGCTGTGGCTGGTCTCACCCCAGTCGCCGCCGTAACCCGCGTAATAGCGGCCGTCGTCCGTCTTTGTCAAGATGCCCTGATCGTACCAGTCCCATATCCAGCCGCCCTGATTTCGGGGGTTGTTCTCGAAACCCTGGGTATATGCCCAGAGGCCACCGCCGGCGTTACCCATGGCGTGCTCATACTCACATGGGATGTTAGGCCTGTTGTTGTCGCTGTAATTCCCCTCTGTGGCGGCTGTCTCGTACATCCGGGTCTGCATGTCGGAGAGGCTGGCATCGGCCATAAAGTGGACAAACCGGGTTGGATCATTTTCTCTGATCCAGTTGTGATTGGCAGTGTGGTTCGGTCCGCTGCCGGCTTCATTGCCCAAAGAGTAAATGACGACGCTGGGATGATTTTTGTCTCTGAGGACGGTGTTTTTTGCCCTGTCTAACATGGCGTTGGCCCAGTTTCCATTGTTGTTGTTACCCGGTATCCCCTGACCGGAGCCGTTGTGACTTTCTACGTTGAATTCGTCCATGACGTAGATGCCGTATTCATTGTATAATTCGTACATATAGGGATCGTGCGGATAATGGGAGGTTCTCACAGAGTTAATATTGTTTCGCTTCATGTACAGCACTTCCTGGCGCATACGTTCCCGAGGAATTGTTTTGCCTCCCAACGCGTCGACCTCGCCTCTGTTTACGCCCTTGAAGTAGAGAACTTTGCCGTTAATACGCAGACGGTTTGGGTCGGCTGCCGTGCCCGTGGTATTTCTCACAGCGGAACCGCCGCCGGCTCTCAGCAACTCGCGGAAACCCACTACGTGGCCGATGGATTCCAACACAGCGCCAGTATCATCGTAAAGAGAGAACACCGCAGTGTACAGATTGGGATACTCCGCCGACCACTTGAGGGGGTTCGTCACCCTTTTGCTCAGCCTGACTTCGGCGGTTTCTTCCCCCGCGGCCATGGAGAAAGACGCATGCTCATTTTCAAACACGACATGCCCATCTTTGTCGTAAAGACTCACCCCTACGCCGTAATTGTCCGCCGCCGCCCCATAACGGTTGGACAGCAGGAATTTCACGTTGAGATCTGCGTCCGCGTTCTCATCGAAGGTCACGAGGTCTGTGACGACGGTGAAGTCCTTGATGTTGGTTTTGGGAGAAGCGAACAGAAACACGTCTCGGATGAGCCCGGACACGTCGATCTGATCTTGGTTTTCCAAAAATCCACCCGTCGTCCAGCGGTGGACGCGCACGGCGATTGTATTCACCTGGCCCGGCCGTATGTACGGCGTGATATCAAATTCACTGGCTGTAAAACTGTCCTCTCCATAACCCACGGCGCGCCCGTTTACCCAGACGTACAGGCCCTGTGATGCCCCCATAAAGGAAAGGAAGCTCTGCCTGTCCTCCCAGCCCGCCGGTATGAACACCTCGCGCAGATAGTAGCCCACCGGATTTCGTCTGGCGTAGGTGAGACCGTCTGGCGCTCTCGGTTGGCCCATGGGCATGCCGTAAGACATCCACGGATAGTTTTGATTGTTATAGATGGGATAATCGCCGTACACACCGGCGTATTGGAAGGCCACTTGCCACGACGACGGAACGGGGATTGTTTTCCAGTCTCCTTCCTTCACATAATCGGTCCTGAAGAACGCCGGCATAGCGTTCGTCAACATATCCAGCCGGAAATCCCAAGTTCCATTGAGGCTGATAAAATTTTCTGAATTTTCCATTTGACTGTAGACCGGGTTTGCCTTGGCGTCTTCCTGTGTATCGAATGGGACAAAGATGGTTCTGGGATCTTCTCTGTTGATCTCCACCACGGTTTCCTGATCATACCACTCGTGGCCGGTGAAGACGGGGTCTACTTTTGCGTAGCCCTCTGTGGCCAACGCGGTCCCGGGCATGGCAGGTACATACGCCAGAACTGTGACCAGAGAGAGTATCGCCGCCGTCATGCGCTTTGACAGTCGAGTCATGTTCCATGCAGCTCCTTTGGTATAAATTTTTTCAACAACGCCCGCGTTTTCCACAGGCTCACGCAGCTTTGGCACCCTTTCGCTTCCGCCACACGGTCCGCAGCGAAGAGATGCCACAGACATCGACGCCTTCATCATATGCCGCACAATTTGTAAAGTCAAGACAACAATTACAATATTTCTTATCAATTTCGACCACCATAAGCGGCAGTATAACTCCCCGCAAATTACAAAAAACACCGTTTTCTTTTACGAAAGCGATGTTTTTGTCTTTTTATACCGTTCTCTCCTGCGAAGACCGTCTTTCGGCGGCCGCGCGGCGTGTTCGGGTGGGTTTGCCCCGGCGTTGCTGTTTTGTAAAAAAATTCCTATTCTTGTGAAGACAATGCTCATCGACAAACAAAAGTCTTTCGATAAGTATATTGGACCTCCCGGCTAGATCTCCCGGGCGACGCGTTCGAAGTCCCGTTCGTGACGCTGGACCACCTGGGCAATGTAGGGATCGAAATGCGCCCCGGCGTCTTTGTAGATGATGTCGAAGGCCGTCCGCGTCGGGAAAGGCTTCTTGTAGGGCCGCTGGGATGTGAGCGCGTCGAAGACGTCCGCCACGGCGGCGATGCGGGCGCTAAGGGGAATGTCCGCGCCGGAGAGCCCGCGGGGATAGCCAGAACCGTCCCACTTCTCGTGGTGCGCAAACGCAATGTCCCGCGCCGTGAGCAACAGCAAATCGTCGCTCATCTCCTCCACAGCCTCGTGCAGCATCTCCTCGCCATAGACCGGGTGCTTCTTGATAATCTCAAATTCCTCCGGCGTCAGCCGGCCCGGCTTTAGCAGCACACTGTCCGGCATCGCAATCTTCCCGATGTCATGCAGCTTGACGGCCTCGACAATCGCGTAGCCCTCGTCCACCGTGAGTTCATACCCCACAGTCGGGCGGAGCATCAGGTCCGCCACAATGATCCGAACATACTCCGTCGTACGGTTGACGTGCGTCCCCGTCTCCGGATCGCGCAGATCGCTCGCGCGCGCCAGCAGATTCATCGTCGTCCGCTCGCGCAGCTCCAGTTGGCGGTTAATCTGCCTGAGCTGACGCATCTTTTCGTCCACCAGCGACTCAAGATGCCGACGGTGCTTTTGCAGTTCGAGCTGGAGACGCACACGGGTGAGCAGCGCCTTGGGCCGGATGGGTTTGAGCAGATAGTCCGACGCCCCCATCTCCAAAGCTTCCGCCTCGCCGTCCCCGTCCGTCGAGCCCGTGAGAAAGATGACAGGGATCTCTTTCAGTGCCGGATCGGCCTGCAGCAACAGCAACAGTTCGTGCCCTGTCATCTCGGGCATGAAGTAATCCAACACAATCAAATCAGCCGGGTTGCTGCGCAGGTACTTCAGCGCGCTTGCCCCGGAGGGGAACGGGCGTACGCTGTACTCCGACTGTAGGATGGACAGAATCGAATGCAAGATGATCGGGTCGTCATCCACCGCCACGACAACCGCTCTGCCCCAGGACTCTTCCATGCTCACAGTCCGCCCCTCTCCAGGCTTGTCACGGCACAGGGCCGCAGCCTCCAATTATATCCAAAAAATTCCTCTTTTAGGTTTTCTTTCTGACCTGTTTCTACATGCATTGATATTTTTCAGGCAAACAAGAGAAACTTTTTGTCCTTCATTTACTCGTGTTCCGTTGTAACCACAGCTTGATTGTAAACGATTTCCCACCAAAAGTCAATGGGCCCACCACCGCTTTCCAAAGCCTCCGGCCGCGTATTTTGCATCCTTGCGATCTCAAGATGCGCGGTGTACAATTGAAATTGGTCAAATACGCGCGAACACCGCGCGAGTACGAGAGGTGAATACATGATCAAATTATTTACGGCTTTCACAGAGGAGATCGACGATGCGGCCGCCGCGACCGAAGAGATTTTGTCGCAGCTCCCCCCTGAAGACACCCTCCCGCGCCACCGCGTGGGGATCGTGCACTGCCACCCCGACTTTTTGAAGCTGGGCGTCGTGAAGGCGCTGCGCGAACGTCTCTCTTTCGACCTGGTTGGCTGTACGTCGATCAGCATGGAGGTGCCGGGCGTCATGGGCCCGCTCGTCCTGACCATGACCGTGCTGGCCAGCGACGATGTGTCCTTCCTGTGCGGGGTCACCACGCCGATCGGGGACACCCTGGAGGACGAGGTAGATATCCTCTACAAACGCCTGCTGGCGGGGCAGAGCGAAACGCCCGCTATGCTGATCACCTTCGTCCCCTTTATCGCCTCCATCAGCGGCGACGAATTCCTCGAACAGCTGGACGCCGCGTCGGGCAACCTGCCCGTCTTCGGCGCCGTCTCCATCTCCAACGACATCGGCAACCACGAGGTGTACACCCTCCTGAATGAAGAACACTGGAAAAACACGCTGGCGCTGGTGGCCGTGATGGGCCCGGCGGAACCTACCTTTCTCAGCATCGCCACGCTGGAGAAGCACATCACGATGGAAGAGCACATCCTGCGGCAGAAGGCCGTCATCACGTCCGCGGACCGCAACGTCCTGCAGAGCGTAAACGACATGCCCGCGGTTCGCTATCTCGAGTCGATCGGGCTGGCGGAGAACGGCGCTGTGTCGAGCCTCGAGACCATCTCGCTCGTGATCGAAACCCGGGACGGCGTCCAACTGATCCGCGCCGGCGTCGCCGCGACGCCCGAGGGCTATGTGGCGTGCGGCGGCGGTATCCCGGTCAATGCCACGCTGGGCGTCGCCAATGTGGGCCCGGACGAGGTTGTAAACACGGTGCGAGCCATCCTAAACGACGCACTGGCGCAGGCCCGAGGCCGGGGGATGCTGATCTACTCCTGCGCGGCGCGCTACTGGTCCCTCGGCGTCAACAACATGGTGGAGCACGAGTGCGCGACAGAGCTCCTCTCGGGGGTCTGCCCCTATCACTTTGTCTACTCCGGCGGGGAGATCGTGCCAGTGACGCTGCCGGACGGCCGGACGGTCAACAACTTGCAAAACATCTCCGTGGCCATCTGTATTTTATAACTGGGCGCCGCTGAAGGCCCCGCGCTCGACGCTGTCTCCGGCGGAGGTTTGGCGGCGCTCAACTGTGACAGAGGTACTTATGAACAGTGACAACGACGGCGCGGCGCGCCTGTACATCGACGGCATCGACGTGGCGGGCGGGCTGAACCGCTTTGGCGGCCGCCTGGACACATATCTGCAGGTCCTGCACTCCTTCCTTGAGCACATGCCCCGTTATCTCTCCGATCTCCGCCAAACCGAGGCCCTCCAGAGTTACACCGTGCTGGCGCACGGCATCAAGGGGAGCTGTTACGGCATCGGGGCCGATCCGCTGGGTAAGAAGGCGGAGGCGCTGGAGATCGCCTCCAAGGCGGGCGATCGCGCCGGCGTCACAGCCGTCCACGACGCTTTCCTCACCGAGGCGGAGGATCTGCTCATACGGCTGTCCGCCTGTCTGGTGGAGGTAGAAGGCGCCAAGGCCGACGCGCCGCCGAAGACGCTGCAACCCATGCCGGACGGCCGCACGCTCCGGGCGCTTTTTGAGGCCGCCTCGCACTATGACATCACCGCGATGCGCCAAGCCATGGCGGTGCTAACGGCCTCCCGCTATCAGGCGCATGAGGACTTTGTTCAGCAGCTCGGCGCGCTGGTGGACGACTTCAGTTACGACCAGGTACAGACAGAATTAGAAGCTTTTCTGGAGGCGTACCCGTCGCTCTGAAACGTCAGCGCCGCCTCCGACAGATGATGCTCTGGGCGATGAGAGGCGCCAAAGTCAGTCCTCCGTGGTGATCCCAAGCCCCGGGCCGGCGTGTTTGCGGACTTCCAACAGTGCCAGGCGGACGGACCGGCCGATGAGGTGCAGCCGCTTGGGCTCCAAACATGCCGCGCGCGCCGCCGTCATCCAATCGGTCAACCGGGCAGCCGGGCAGCACAGGGCCAGACGGCCCCCGTTTCGCAGCACCCACGCAGCCGCGGCGCACACCCCCGCGGGTACGCCGACATCCGCCTCGCGGGCCGCCGCATGCACCCGTGAGGGCCGTCCGCGCCCCCGAACATGATAGGGCGGGTTGCAGACGGCCAGCGTGTACCCACCCGCGGGCAGCAGGCGCCGGATCTCCGCCCAGTCGCCTTCATGGATGCGGACGCGGTCTGTGAGCGCCGAGCGCAGGACCCCGGCGCGTGCCCACGCGCAGGCCTCCGGGTCGATCTCCACTCCGTCTATCGTGAGGCGCGGCTGCCGCGCCAGCAACAGCAACGCAAGCGCGCCCGTGCCGCAGCCGAGGTCACAGACGCGTTCGTCCGCCCTCGGCGCGGCCCAGCCGGCCAAGCGCACGCTGTCTGTCCCGAGGGGAAACTGCGTCGGCGGCCGGTACAAGGTAAACGGGCCGATCTTCTCTGTCGGTGTACAAAAAACAGGGGCGGACACAGCCGCCCCTCTCGTGTTTTCCATGGATTACTTCACTTTCGGCGCGCCCACCGGACATACCTCGGCACAGGCGCCGCACTCCACGCAGGCTTCTTCGTCGATGACATACTTGCTGTCGCCCGCAGAGATACAGTTCACGATGCACTCCGACTCACAGACGCCGCAGCTGATACATTCCTCGTCGATATGATAAGCCACAAAATTCCTCCGTCCTGTCGTAAAATCATTGCCCGGGACACCGGCGCCGGCCTGATCTGAGCGCTTTGCAAAATCTCACGCCGCCGCCCCTCGAAGGCTGTCTCCATTGTACTGAATTCGGATGGAAAAATCAAGGCCCGCCCCCAAAAAACCTGCGTTTTTTTGGGGGCGGGCCCTGTCGTTGTGCATCAACGTTCTTCCAGCGGTACATAGGACTTGCGAGAGACCACCGACCGATAGGCCGGGCGGATGATGCGACCGCCGCTCACGAGCTCCTCAATGCGGTGTGAACACCAACCCACGGTGCGGGCGATGGCAAAGATCGGCGTGTAAAGTGCCTCGGGAATGTCGAGCATCTGGTACACAAGGCCGGAGTACATGTCCACGTTGGCCGAGATGACCTTGGTGTCCCCCTTCACCTCCGCGAAGACGCGCGGGGTGATCCGCTCCACGGCCTCCATGAGCAAAAATTCCTCCAGCATGCCGCTCTTCGCCGCCAGCTTCTTGGCAAAGCGCTTCAAGATGACGGCCCGCGGGTCCGAGAGCGTATACACGGCGTGGCCCATGCCGTAGATGAGACCGCTGCCGTCGCCCGCTTCCCGACGGATCAGGCGGGTCAGAAAAGCGGCGACCTCGTCGTCGTCCTTCCAGTCCTTCACCCCGGCGCGGATGTGGGAGAACATCTCCATGACCTTGGCGTTGGCGCCGCCGTGCCGGTGGCCCTTCAGGCTGCCCACGGCCGCCGAGAGCGCCGCGTAGGTGTCTGTGCCCGAGGATGTCAGCACACGGCAGGCGAAGGCCGAGTTGTTGCCGCCGCCGTGTTCGGCGTGGAGCACCATACAGATATCGAGCAGCCTCGCCTCCTCGGGCGAGAACCGTCCGTCCGGGCGCACGCCGTGCAGGAAATTTTCCGCGATGGAGAGCCCCTTCTCTGGGTGGTGGACCACCAGACTCTCGTGGTCGTAGTAGTGTCGCTTGACCGAGTAGGCGTGGGCCACAAGCAGCGGCACACGGGCAATGAGTTCGAGGCTCTGCCGCATCACGTTGGGCAGTTCACGGTTCTCCGGCTCCAGGTCGTAGGAGTAGAGCGCCAAAATGGCGCGCGCCAGCTTGTTCATCACGTCGGGACTGGGCGCTTTGAAGATCATATCCTCCATAAAATGGTCCGGGAGCGTACGCGCCTCCTCCAGTAGGGCCGAAAACGCCCCAAGCTGCGCGCGGGTGGGCAGGTAGCCGAAGAGCAGCAGGTAACAGGTCTCTTCAAAACCCAGGCGGTCAGAGTTGCTGAAGCCTTCAACAAGGTCGATGATGTCGATCCCCCGGTAGTAGAGCCTGCCGTCGGCCGGCTCCCGCTCCCCGTCCTGCATGACGTAGCCTTGCACACTGCCGATCTTTGTGATGCCGGCCAGTACGCCGGTGCCGTCCGCGTTGCGCAGACCTCGTTTCACATGCTGATTTTCGTAATGCCCGGGATCGATCCGGTTATACCGCGTGTAGGCGTCGCATACACTCATGATAAACGTGCGCATCTCTTGACTCAGAAAATCCAATGCGATTCCCCCTCTCTCTTTGTCTGTCTGACTGGTGATACGGCCAAATCGGCGCCACGCCAAAACGTCGGCGGCGCACACGGCGGCCGTGCGGGCGATGCCCCCTCTAAATTGAAGGAAAGCAAATGACATATTTCACGCCTCTGCCTCTGTCCGCTCTTGCTCAAGCGCCTCTCACAGCTCTGTACTCGGCGCAGCGTCGGGGTTTCTTCCCGGCATTGCTTTTAGTATAGCCCAAGGCAAAACCGCTGTCAACCTCCAAAATGAAAGGACAACTCACAAAACTTGCAAAAGAGCGCCTCTCATCATGTCTGCTGGACGAGGCGCTCAAAAGGTGTGGTGACTATGAGACGTTTTTTCGCGCTGACCACGGCGCTGACATTGGCGCTGTTCCTGCTGCCGCTTCTCGCGGCCGGCCGGGGCGCGCCGGCGGAGACCGAGATCGTCCCTCTGGTACCTGACCCGCGCCCGGCCGAGGCGGATGTACACATGGACCCAGCCGGGCCCCGCCCTCCGTCCAGCATTTCGGCGCCCGCCGGCGAACCGAACGACGGGAATGACCAGGCGGCGGCCACCTCGCTCTCCGCCGCTCCGGCGGTGCCCGGCGGCGACGAGACGCACATGATCCGCGTCTTGGTGGGGGATACGGTACAGGAGATGAGCCTGGCGGCGTATCTGTTCGGCGTTCTAGCGGCCGAGATGTCGGCCGACTTCCCCAGAGAGGCCCTGCGCGCGCAGGCCGTGGCGGCTCGGACAAACGCTGTGGCGAAACAGCGCGCGGCACGCGGGGCGCAGGGCGCGCCCGCGGCGCACAAAGGGGCCGACATCTGCGACAATTTTGCGCACTGTCAGGCCTATCTCCCCCGGGCGGAGGCGCTGGCCCGCTGGGGCGACGACGCGGTGCACGCCGCCGACGCCGTGACGCGCGCAATACGCGACACGAACGCCCAGATTCTCGTTTACGACACGCAACCCATTCAGGCGGTGTTTCACGCGATCTCCGGCGGCCGCACGGAGCGCGCCGCCGACGTATGGGGCACGGACATCCCCTATCTCCAAGCGGCGGAGAGTCCCGGCGAGGCGGAGGCGCCCGGCTACGCCGGCCGGGTCGAGCTGCCGGCCGCCGCGCTCCGCGCGGCCGTGCAAGAGCTGGCGCCCGAGGCGGCGCTGGACGGTCCGCCCACCGACTGGTTCGGCACGCCTGTGCGCAGTCCCTCGGGCGGTGTCGTCACGATCCCGGTGGGCGGCGTGACGCTGACAGGCCCCCAGGTACGCGCGGCCGCCGGACTGCGTTCGGCCAATTTCGAGGTCTCCGCCGACGGCGAGACGCTGATCTTCCGCACCGTCGGCTACGGCCACGGCGTCGGCATGAGCCAATACGGCGCCCGCACCCTGGCCCTCCAGGGCCGGACCTACGAGGAGATTTTGATGCAGTACTATCGCGGTGTGCAGTTGATAGTGTACAGTTGACAGTGTACAGTTATTTGCATATTTTGTTCTTATTTGTATAAATACAGGCAGTATATTTTCACGAAAATATACTGCCTGTATTTATTTCTTATTTATTCGATAGCGGCGAAGGCTTGGACAAGGTCCTCTAGGATGTCGTCGATGTGCTCCGTGCCAATGGAGAGGCGGATGGTGTTCGGCTTGATGCCGGAGACCAGCAGCTCCTCCTCGTTCATCTGCGAGTGCGTCGTGGACGCCGGGTGGATGACCAACGACTTCACATCCGCCACATTGGCCAGCAGAGAGAAGAGCGTCAGCCGGTCGATGAACCGTTTGGCCGTCTCCGCTCCGCCACGGATCTCAAATGTGAAGATCGAGCCGCCCCCGCTTGGGAAATACGCTTCGTACAGCGCGTGGTCGCGGTGGTCCGGGCACTTTGGGTGGTTGACCTTCTCCACCTTCGGGTGCACGGCAAGGTAGTCGACGACCCGCAGGGCGTTGGCCACATGCCGCTCCACACGCAGGGAGAGGGTTTCAAGCCCCTGCAAAAACAGGAAGGAATGGAAGGGACTGAGCACCGAACCGGTGTCCCGCATCAGCGTCGTGCGGGCTTTGATGATGTACGCCAGGGCCCCGGCGGCCTCGGTGAACACAACGCCGTGGTAGCTCGGGTTCGGCTGGGAGAGGCCGGGGAATTTGTCGTTCTGCGCCCAGTCAAACCGACCGCTGTCCACGATCACGCCGCCGATAGACGTGCCGTGCCCGCCGATGAACTTGGTCGCGGAGTGGACCACGACGTCGGCCCCGTGCTCGATGGGACGCAGCAAATAGGGCGTGGCGAAGGTGTTGTCGACAATCAGCGGGATCCCGTGCCGGTGGGCGATCTCCGCCGCCGCGTCGATGTCGATGATCGTCGAGTTGGGGTTTCCGAGACTCTCGATGAAAACAGCCTTTGTATTCGGGCGGATGGCTCGCTCAAAATTGGCGACGTCGCCGCCGTCCACAAACGTCGTCTCGATCCCGCCGTCGGGCAGCGTGTTGGCGAACAGATTGTATGTACCGCCATAAATGGCGTTGTCCGATACGATGTGGTCGCCCGCCCGGGCGACGTTCTGCACCGAGTACGCGGCCGCCGCCGCGCCGGACGACGTGGCCAGCGCCCCGACGCCCCCCTCAAGCGCCGCAATGCGCCGTTCGAAGACGTCGGAGGTCGGGTTCATCAGCCGTGTGTAGATGTTGCCGCTCTCCGTCAGCGCGAACCGTCCCGCGGCCTGCGCACAGTCCTTGAAGACATAGGAACTCGTCTGGTAGATGGGCACCGCCCGCGCGTCGGTCGTGGGGTCGGGCGTTTCCTGCCCCACATGGAGCTGCAATGTTTCAAACCGATATTTCTTTGTCTCGTTCATCGATGTTCATCCTTTCCTAACGTGGGTTGCACCTGCAACCCACAACCCAAATTCTTGTTTTTTGTTGCCGCTTTGCGGCAACAAGGTACTAATCGCGGGGCACCCTGGGGGCACCGCCGGGCTCAAAGATTTTTGCGGATCTGCTGGAAGGCGTTTTTCTCAAGACGGGACACTTGCGCCTGTGAAATGCCGATTTCACAAAGCGAAAAGCCGCAGCCGGCCCGTTCCGGATCTGCGCGCCAGGTCTGGCCCGTTTTCAGGCGGATCTCCAGCCGCGCGGCGTTCGGCGTCTCCGCTTTGTGGACGACGGCCCGCTCCAGCAGGCAGGCGCCCAGCCCGTTTTGCGCGGCGCCGGCCCATTCGGTCTCCAGGGCGCGGCGCAGCGTCTCGATCTGTCCGGCTCCTTCGTTCTCCGCCCGGTTCTCAGCCTCCAGCGCCGCCACGCGGGCGGCGAGCGCCGCGATCTGCGCCCCGGCCTCGCCGTTTCGCTCGGCAAACTCTGATTTTGTGATGACGCCCTCGATGTACAGTTCCAGCAATTTGTCACGCCGCGTGCGCAGCGCATGCTCCCGCGTCCGCAACGCGGCGAGCGCGGCCTCGTGGTCCCGGCCCGCCCGCGTCCTGGCATACAGCGCCGTGAGGCCGTCGATCACCTCCGCCCGGTCGGCAAAGACCCTGTGCAAGATGTCGGCAAGAATGCAGTCGAGCTCCTCGGAGCGAACCGCGGGGCTGTCGCACCCCGCGCGCCCCTTCAACCGATACTGCCGGCAGTACCACCACTCCCGCGCGCCCCGGCGGCTCCGGTGCACGCGTCGGTGGAAGGCGTCTCCGTGCGCGCCGCAAAACAGCTTGCCGCTGTATGGGTAACGCGACTGACAGGCGGCGGCGTGCGCCTTCATGCGCGCCCCCCGTGCACGCAGCAACGCATTGGCCCTATCCCACAGCTCCTCCGAAACCAGCGGCGGGATGCGCTCGTCCCGGTACAGCACCCAGTCGGACTCATCAAGCCGCGCCACCTTGTGCGTGCGGTAGTCGAGCGTCGTGTACTTGCGCCCGCAGTAGTAGCCCTTGTACTTTGGATTCTTCAGCATCCCGTGCAGGGAGGCGTAAGAGTACATGTGCCCCTTCGTGTCCACCAGACCCTCCGCCTGGAGATCCCGCGCGATCCGGCGAAGACCGCACCGGCCCTCCGCGTACTGGGTGAACACCCGACGCACGAGGGACGCCTCCTCCTCGTCGACGGTGAGTACACCGTCTTTCTTGCGATAGCCCGTCGTGTTATCGGCCCCCAGCACACGCCCCTGCTCAACGGCGCGCTTGAATCCGAATTTCACGCGCTCGGCGGTGCGCCGCACCTCGTCCTGTGCGATACTGGCCATGATCGTGAGGCGCAGCTCGGCGTCGGGTGAGAAGGTGCAGATGTTGTCGGCTTCGAAGAACACACCCACGCCATGCGTCAGCAGCTCTTGGGTGTAGCGGATGGAATCCAGCGTGTTGCGGGAAAAGCGGCTGATCTCCTTGGTGACCAAGAAATCGAACCGGCCCGTGCGGGCGTCCTCCACCATGCGCAGAAACTGCTCCCGCTTTGCGACCCCGGTGCCGCTCACGCCCTCGTCCACATAACGGCCGGCCGGCACCCAGTGGGGGTGGGCCTCGATGTACCGGTCGTAGTGCTCGATCTGGTTGTGCAGCGAATGGCGCTGGCCGTCCTTGTCGGTGGACACGCGCGCATAGTAAGCCACCCGCAGCGGCAAGTCGAACACACTCCGGCCGCTCTCCAGCAGCCGCCGCATTTTCAGCAGTTCCAAGGCGCGCTCCCCTCCTCTTCTCCCACTATAGCCCGGCCGTCCGGTCTTGTCAATCGGGAAAGCAGCGCCCGTTCGACAATCGCATACCTGTTTTGAGAAATTTGCCCAGTCTCCAACAGCCGTTTGTTCAGCGCCCGCTGCAAAGACACCAGTGCATATCCGCGTCGATCCATAATCAGGCCCCTCTTCGTTGCGCGTTGTTGATTGCCAGTCACTAGTAGGCTGTGTCATCTAAAGGTTGTCAGCAAGCGGCGAGGATTTTTTTCGTCAGACAAGGCGGCGGGTCCCGCTGATACTGGCGTGTATCAGCGGGTTCCGCCAACGCTGTCTGG
>JAISCT010000029.1 GCA_031265355.1 Oscillospiraceae bacterium
TTCAGAACTAAGGATTCACGCAAGAGATTGATATCCTTGTATCCTAAGTTTGGGCCAACCCTATAGCGTAGAATTAGCGGAAAATAGTATGCGTGGATATCAATGATACAGTACACTAGCCGGCGTGCGTGCGAAGAAAACGCCGCAGATCTAAGGCGCACAGGAATGCGCCCAGAGCCGAGGCTGCCAGGAAGGCGTAGACAAAGCCGCCGACGCCAAGCCGGGGCTGGGCGGCGCCCAACCAGGTGAGGACGAGCTGAAGGAGACCGGCGAGGATGGCGTTGGCGGCCGCGCGCATCTGGAGCCCGAGGGCGGAGAGCAGGCTGCTCAGGATGCTGTGGTAGCAGGCGAAAACGGTGCCGAGGGCAAGGGGCGGGATGTAGAGTCCAGCCGCCGCCTGCCGGAAGAGCAGGCGAGCAAGATCCGGGCCCGCCAGGGTCAGAAGGGCCATCGAGGGGAGGAGCGCCGCCGTCGCCAGGGCCAGCGTGCGCATGACGCGGCGGCGGATGGAGACGAAACGCCGCAGGGCCAAGTCCTCCGACAGCCGGGGAATCATGACGAGGGACAGCCCAACCGCGAAGGCGAGAGGCAGACTGAGCAAGGGCATCGTCATGCCGACGACAACTCCATAGGAGGAGAGCGCCTCGTCAGCCGTGAGGCCGGCCGCCATCAGACGGGCGGGGATCATCACGGAACCCGCCGCGCCGATACAGTTCGACAGCAGGCTGGACAGCGCGAAGGGGACGGCGATGGCCGCCATATCCGACAGCATCCGCCGGCGCGAAAGCCCCTGGCCGGCGGTGCGGCGGCCGCGCTGTGCCCGGAGGTACAGTACGCGCAGCAATACAGCGCTCACGACCTCGCAGATCACCATGCCGAGGATGACGAGGCCGATGGCGTACTCCTCATGGGAAGGGCGCAGGCAGTGGAGCAGCGCCAGCACGGCGCCCGTGCGCACCAGGTTTTCTAAGACTTCGCTCATGGCGGGCGGATGGATCTTTTTGAGCCCATAGAAGTGGTTTTTATGGATGTTTTCGATCCCGGTCAGCAGCAGACAGGGCAGCAGCAGGAGCAGCCCCGTCCGGGTGCGGGCGTCGCCCAGCAGCGCGACGGAAATGCCGTCTGAGAAGAGGATGACCGGCAGGGCCACGGCGCACCAGAGAAGCAGAAACACAAAGAGCGCCCGGCGTACGAGCTGCCTGACGGCCAGTGTGTTGTCCAACGCCGCGTAACCGGCGGACAGGCGGGAAACCGCCACGGCCAGCCCGGAGACGACGAGCGACAACAAAACGGAATGAACAGGCGTGACCAAAGCGAGCAGTCCGATGCCCTCCGCGCCGATCAGCCGCGCAAGGCACACGCGGTACACAAAGCCGACAGCTTGGGCAAACAGGTTGACGGCGGTCAGCAGCGCGGCGCCGTATAGGGCCGAGCGGGTATTCCATTTCAAACAGTCGCCCCCCGTATGGGTTTTGTAACAGCCTATTCGCACCGGCCGCCGTTCATGAGCGGAGGCCGGCGCCCGGGGGTGAGCCTTGGCATTCAGGGGCGCCGGGAATTTTGTTTTTCGCAAAATCCGAGGAGAAACGCTTAAGGGTCGGAAAAATCCGTACGATATACTTACTGAGTTAATCTCTCTCAAACGAGAGAAATCATTCGGTTTTCTCTCAATTTCTACGGGGTAAACAGAACTTTCGGAGCAGGAACGCAGAACCCGCCCCGCGGCGCTTGGAGGTTCGCAGGGCCAGTGTACACAATGTACAAAGAGGAGGACAAACTGGTATGAAAAATATGTCAGTGGGCAAGAAACTCTTGGTCGGGTTTGGTGCGGTGATTTTTCTCATCATTGCCATCCTGAGCGTGTCGGTGATCACATCGATCAGCCGCAACAGCCAGCTCCAATATCTTAACGTCACGACAGACATGCAGTCTGAGGCCAATCAGATGCTGGATGACTACAACGCGGTCCGCGTGGAGCTGCGCACCGTACTAGAAAGTTCCATGAACAATGACGATGAATACAGTCTGGTGCTCAAACACATGGAGGAAGTGAAAAATCATCTCGCTGCCATGGAGGCGTACAGCGCCATGTTAAATGGATACGGCGGCGAGGCGATGGCCAGTATCAAGCAGGGGCTGTCGGATGTGGAGGCCAGCGTAAGCGCCGTACGGGCGAGTGATTTGGCGATCCGCGCGGAGAACGACGCCATGATAGCCGCCGGTGAAGTGGCGATGCAGGCGTTGGCCGACCTGTATACGAGAGCCATTGCCTTTACGGAAGGCGCCGCGGACGACAGCCCGCAGACCGTCCGCAGCCGCATGGAGAACGTGATGAAGCCCGTGCAGGAGGTCATGCAGACCTTCACGGAGGTGCGGGTACTGGCCCGCGATTTCTTGCAGAGTCAGGACGTTTCCTTGATGCCAAAACTGCGGGAGAACGTCGACATTGTCCAGCAAAAACTCGTCGGCCTGCGCGCGGCAATGACCGGCGCGGCGGCGGAATCCGTCGGCCAGATGTCGTCGGTACTGACAAATTACGCCGGCAATCTAGAGACGCTTGCCGCGGCCGACATCGAAAACGCGGAGCTGGCGGAGAAAACCCGGACGGAATTTTACGAGGTGATGGATGAGGTTGGTGACGGGATCACAGCCGTCGCCGATGAGCTCACAGACTCGCTGAACAATGTGGTGAGCACCTCCAACATGGTGATGTTCCTGATCATCGGCATTGTGCTCTTCTCCATTGCCTTTGCCGTCTTCATCGCGCTGTACATCACAAAGGGCATTACGGGGCCGATGGGCATGATGATGGGGTTCTTAAAGCAGGTGGGCGATACGGGCAATCTGAACTTCAGCGAGGAAGAACTGCGGCGTGCGCGTGCCGCGGCGGCGATTCGGGATGAGGTGGGGCAGTCCCTTGCGGCGTTTGTTCAGATGCTGGAGCATCTGATCTACTACGGAGAGGCGCTTCAGACCGTGGCTGCCAGGGATCTCACCGTGGACATCAAAACCCAGAGCGAACGGGACACGATGGGGACCGCGCTGAAGGCGATGGTTGCGAATTTAAATGAGATGTTCAGCGAGATCCAGTCGGCCTCTGCACAGGTGTCGACCGGCTCCAAACAGATTGCGGACGGCGCGCAGGCGCTGGCGCAAGGCGCCACGGAACAAGCCGCCGCCGTGGAGCAGCTCTCGAGCTCTATCGGAGAAATCGCCCACAAGACAAAGGAGAATGCCGACATGGCCGCCCGGGCTGCCAATCTCTCCGAGAACATCCGGAGCAGCGCGGAGAAGGGCGCCGGCCAGATGGATCAGATGATGGTGGCGGTACGGGAGATCAACGAATCGAGCCAGAGCATCAACAAAGTCATCAAAGTCATCGACGACATCGCGTTCCAGACGAACATCCTGGCGCTGAACGCCGCCGTGGAGGCCGCCCGCGCGGGACAGTACGGCAAAGGCTTTGCGGTGGTGGCCGAGGAAGTCCGCAGCCTGGCCGCAAAGAGCGCGGAGGCCGCGAAGGACACGGGCGCGCTGATCGAGGATTCGATCGAAAAGGCGGTGCTCGGTGCGAAGATCGCGGACGAGACGGCCGCCTCGCTCACGGAGATCGTCGCCGGCATCAACGAGAGCACGACGATCGTCGGCGACATCGCGAAGTCGTCCGAGGAACAGTCGCTGGCGATCCAGCAGATCAACACCGGCATCGACCAAGTGGCGCAGGTGGTGCAGCAGAACAGCGCCACGGCTGAGGAGAGCGCCGCCTCGTCGGAAGAGATGAGCGGGCAGTCGAACATGCTCTCCACATTGGTGTCACAGTTCAAACTGAAGGACGGAGCCGTCTTCCACCAACCGGCGCTCGCTTACGCCGGCGCGGGCGGGAAGGAGCTCTCCACCCCCCAATTGGCGGACTTTGGCGACGACTATGGAAAATATTGATTGGTTCTCCCAGTAAAGATTTTTCCCATAGAGAAAAGCAAGAGAAGAGGGGCGGCCCCGCCATTTGGCAGGGCCGCCCTTTTTACGTTCTAACGTGGGTTGCACCTGCAAAACCCACAACCCAAATTCTTGTTTCTTGTTGCCGCTTCGCGGCAACAAGAAACTATCACACGGGGCTGTCTTCCGGGGACTGCGCGGCTTTCAGTTCCTCTAAACGGTCCTCCGCGTGGCGGCGGATGACTTGATTGCCGTCCTTGTTTGTCTTGGCCAGGAAGAGATACCGGCGGGCGGCGGCAGTGTTGCTCTCCGCGGCGTTCAGTTCCCCGAGGATGTAGCAGAGCTGCTGCATCTGCTTGGCTGGTATATAGGATGTCTCGTACGCCTCCTGATATACAGCCAGCGCCTGGCTGGCGGCGTGGCGCTGCATCGCCGCGTCCCCGCAGTCGCTGTACAGGCGCCGCAGCCGCAGCCACAGTTGGCCGGCCAAAAGCGGCTGCCCGGTGAAGCAGACCGGCAGACAGCGAAGTGCCAGGTAGTAGCCGGCAAACAGCGTCACCGTGTCCTGAATCAAGCCAAAGTGCAGGCCCATCTCCGCCTTAAAGGGAAGCATCATCTCGTCGACAGCCGCCCGCCGCCGCGCCCCGACCTCCTTGAACACATGCACCAGCGCACTGTACCAGCATTTGGGGCAGGTGATCACGTCGTAGTAGAGCGGTTCCACCCCCTGGTAGCGGACCCGCAGGTCGCGGTCCATCCCATCCGAGACCAAGCGGGAGAGCCTCACGGTGTATGCCTTAAATGCATGCTCGCACACCGGGCAGACAATGTTTTTTTCGTAGACGTATTTTTTGTCCACCGGCGTCAGCGGCAGGCGGTACGCCTCCATCCTGTGCCCGGCCGGGAACAGGGAGGGGACGCTCCAAAAAGGGGACGGCGTGATCGTTCCGTCTCCCGACGATTCCGCCTCGACCGCGTCTGTCTGCACTCCGGTCGCCGCCACGATCGCCGTAGCGGTCGGGGCCGCCTTGGACGTGACGGCGGTATCGAGGCGCAAGGGCGGGGAAACGGACACGCCGTCGCCGGCGTCGTCTAAAGACGCAAGACGCCGGCACAGTGCTTTGAGAAGCGCGCACACGGCCTCCGGCGCGTGCCGGCAAAACGACGGCATGCTCTCCGGACCGACCGCGAGCAGGACGGCGGGCGTCAGGGCCACCGCCGTCAGTGCGGACGTCTGGCCCAGCAGGAGCGCCCGTTCGCCAAAGAAATCGCCCGCACCCAACACCGCTGTCCGGTGCTCCTTCGGGCTGCGGTGCGCCCTGTAGAGGCCGACACGGCCGTTTAGCAGTAGGTACATGTCCGAGCCCTCCCGGGCGACGACCTCCCCAGACGCGTATTTTCTGATGGCGGACACGTTCCGGTGCAGATATTCGTCCAAGTTGTACAGCAACAAGATCCCCCTCTGTTTCATCCCGCGCCGACGCGGGGCCGGGCACGGAGATTGCCTGTTATGAGTCGACGTCCAGCGCGCGCATCTGCATCTCCTGCCACTGCTGGCGGGTGATGCGGAGCTGCCTGGGCTTGGAACCCTCGGAGGGGCCGACGATGCCGCGCTCTTCCATCTGGTCGACGAGCCGCGCCGCCCGCGAAAAACCGAGCTTGAGCCGGCGCTGCAGGTAAGAGACAGAGGCCTGTCCGCTGTCCATCACGACGTCGATGGCCGCGGTGAGCAGATCGTCGTACGCCTCGTCGTCGCCGGCGTCAAGCGCCTGTACGCCGCCGCGCCGGCCTCCGACCTGTTGGGCGTAACGCTCGATGGAATCCATGAATTCTTCGGAGTAGTGCACCTCGCCGGCGCGTTTTACAAAGTTCACAACGGCTTCGACCTCACGGCCGGTGATCAGGCAGCCCTGCACCCGGGTGGGCTTCGGCGCACCCAGAGGAAAGAGCAGCATGTCCCCGCGCCCGACCAGTTTTTCGGCGCCCATCGTGTCCAAAATGATGCGGGACTCAAGTTGAGAAGCCACCGCGAAGGCGATGCGGGAGGGGATGTTGGCCTTCATGAGGCCGGTGATGACGTCGGCCGACGGACGCTGGG
Source organism: Oscillospiraceae bacterium (assembly GCA_031265355.1). Taxonomy (NCBI): domain Bacteria; kingdom Bacillati; phylum Bacillota; class Clostridia; order Eubacteriales; family Oscillospiraceae; species Oscillospiraceae bacterium. Next base: position 6,035 of record JAISCT010000029.1, read on the forward strand.
TGGCGATGACGAGATGAATGCCCGCCGCCCGGGCCTTTTGCGCGATGCGGCAGATGGATTCCTCGACTTCTTTGGCGGCCACCAGCATCAGGTCGGCCAACTCGTCGATGATGACCACCATCTGCGGCATCTTTTCCAGGTTCTCACGCGCGGCCAAGGCGTTGTAGGAGAAGATGTCGCGGACGTGGTTCTCCATGAATTTCTTGTAGCGCTTTTCCATCTCGTCCACCACCTTGTGGAGTGCGCCCGCCGCCTTCTTCGGATCGGTGACGACGGGCACCTCCAGGTGGGGGATGCCGTTGTAAATGCCGAGTTCCACCATCTTCGGGTCGATCATGACCATCCGCACATCCTTGGGAGCGGCCTTGTAGAGCAGGCTGACGATGAGCGAATTCATACACACCGATTTGCCCGAGCCGGTGGTGCCGGCGATCAGCAGATGGGTGAGGCGGGACAGGTCGTGGACGACGGCCGTGCCGCTGATGTCCTTGCCAACGGCAAAGGTGAGAAGGCTCTCCCGCCCGGTGAATTCGGGGGCGCTCAGCACGTCGCGTATGTAGACCGTGGAGACGAGTTTGTTTGGCACCTCGATGCCGACGACAGACATCTTGTCCGGCACCGGCGCGATGCGCACCCCGGACGTACCGAGGGAGAGAGCGATGTCGTCGGAGAGGCCCGTGAGGCGGCTGAGTTTGACGCCCCGGTCCAGCTCCAGTTCGTATCGAGCCACGGTCGGCCCTCGAGTGACACTTACGATGCGCGCTTCGATTCCGAAGCTCTGAATGGTCTCAAGCAGGCGCGCGGCGTTGCCTTTGAGTTCGTTGGTGCCGTCCACGGTGTTGCTTGGGCGGCCGGACGCAAGCAGGGAGAACGGCGGATGCTGGTAGGGCGCGTCTCCGTCCGCCGCGTCCCCGGGCGTCACCGTGGGCGGCGGCGCGGCGGCGGCGGGCGGCGTATGGTCCGGCCGCGCGGCCGGACGGGCCGTGGCGGGGACCGATTCCTCAATGGGAAAAGGCGCGGGGTCTGGGGCCGGCGTGTCGACGAGCAGCACCTCGGCCGGCGTGCGGACGTGTTCCGGCCGTTTGGGCAGGAGAGGAGCGTCCTCGTCGGGTATTTTCACCGGTGTCGTCTCCGGCGCCTTTTTCGGGGGATCGTCGACCGGGACGTCGATGTCGGCGCGCCGGCGCTTCTGCCGCGGCATGACCGGCCGAACCGTCTGGGGAACGGCCGGCGGCGCTGGCTGCTCTGGTTCGTAGACCGGCCGCGGCCGATGAAACAGGGCGTCCCACAGCCGCACGGGCGAGAGCTGGCAGGCGCTCATCAGCAGGAACAGGAGACTGACGATGAACACAACGGCGGCACCGACGACAGAGAAGACGGCGCGAAACGAGAGCGCAAGGACGCCGCCGAGGAGTCCGCCGCCCCGGAGAAGGATGCCATCGTCCATCAGTGCGCCGAGCATCGCAAAGGACCAGGCGCCCTCGTGGGGGGGGCCAAACAGATGGACGAGCGCGCCGATCCCCAGCGGGAACAGCAGCGCGCACCAGAGGCGGAGCCGCACGGGGCGCCCCCGGTGGAAAAGCAGCAGACCGCTGGCGAAGAGCAGCGCGCAGGGGAATACGTAAAAACCGCAGCCAATGATGCGGCCCATGACGTCGCGCAGGAAACGAATGAACAGCGCGTCGACGCCGAAAAGCCCGAGCAGGGCGAAGATAAACAGAAAGAAACAGGCCAGCGCACCCACCTCACGCCGCACCGGCCGTTTGGCCGGCGAGGCCGTTTTGACGGCCGGCCGGCGGGCGCCGGCGGATTTCTGCGTCTTCTTTTTGGTGGCCATGGCCCATATCACCTCAGGCTGTATTTGTGCAGTGCTCGTGCTGGAAAAATGACATAATGGCAAATAGAAGGTTTGATGCCTGCATAGTACTCACAGAAGGAAGGAAAGCACAATGGCGATGGCCCCGACGGCGAGACAGTAGTAAGCGAAACCGCCGAATTTTCCGCTGACGACCAGCCGTTTCACGAGCCCAATGGCAAAGTAGCCGGATACGGCCGCCACGGCCATGCCGAGCAGGTAGACCGGTAAGTGAGTCGTGTCGAAGCCCTGCCGCAGCTCTTTGAAGAGCTGCAAAAGCGTTGCGCCCAGCACGGCGGGCAGAGACAGCAAAAACGAAAAGCGCACGGCAAAGGCTCTGTCGAACCGGCGCAGCAGACCGCCGGAGATGGTCATCCCCGAGCGGGACAGGCCCGGCAAAATCGCGACGCCCTGACAGACGCCGACGAGGAGCGCGTCCCCCACGGTGGCGTTGGTCTCGTCCTTCCGCGTGCCAGGGCGGAGGCGGTCGGAGACAAAGAGCACGGCCCCGGTCAGGCAGAGGAAGAGGCCGATAAACATGGGCTTTTGCAGGAGGAACTCCACCGTATCGGAAAAAAAGACGGCCGGGAACAGCGGCAGGCAGGCCACGATAAGAAGCAGCACCAGCCGGCGCGCCTTGGGGACGCGGCCTGTGTGTCTGCGCCGGGACGGGGCCAAGTCGCGCACGCCGCGCACGAGTTCGCCGGCCATATCGGCGATATCTCGCCAGTAGAAGACGCAGAGAGAGAGCAGCGTGCCGAAGTGGAGCAGGACGTCGAAAAAGACCGGTGCTTCCTCCAGCCCAAACAGGGACTGAAACAGGGCCAAGTGCCCAGAACTGGAGATCGGCAAAAACTCGGCTACGCCCTGAACGAGGCCCAAAAAGACAGCGAGCAGCCAACTCATACGCACACCTCGGTTTTTATAATTTGGGCGCCGGGGGAGGGCAGACGCGAGGTCTGCCCCTACGGGTTGTTCGGCGGAGCGACGGGCTCATCTATCTTATCACAATCGTCGCGTGCGTGACAAATCTTTTTCACGGCCCGCTCCACTTTGACGCGCGGCCGCATCACCTCACGGCCGCAGCCCTCGCAGCGCAGCCGGAAATCCATGCCGACGCGCAGCACGCGCCAGCGATCACAGCCGCAGGGGTGCTGTTTTTTCATATGCAGCAGATCGCCCACCGCGATATCCATAGCGCGCCTCCCGACCCAAAGCTGTTGGTGTATGGTCCCTCGCTACTTAAGGATATATCCCCGGCGCGCATTTTGCAAGAGGGCGTAAAAACAAACGGCGGGGGCGGCGCATATGGCCACCCCCGCTCAGGAGCCGTTTGACATCTGAACATCGATTCAGAAGTGTATTTGCCGGTAGGTCTCAGTCCGCGAACATCGGTGTGGACAGATAGCGCTCCCCGGTGTCGGGCAGGACGACTACGATGAGTTTGTCCTTGTTCTCCGGGCGCTGCGCCAGTTGGGTGGCGGCCCAGAGAGCGGCGCCGGAAGAGATGCCCACCAGCAGACCCTCGCGCCTTGCCAGGATGCGGCCGGTCTCAAACGCGTCCTCGTTTTCTACGGCGATGACCTCGTCGTAGACGGCGGTGTTCAGTACGTCGGGTACAAAGCCCGCGCCGATGCCCTGGATCTTGTGCGGACCGGCGGTCCCCTTCGAAAGCACCGGCGAGGCGGCCGGCTCCACCGCGGCTACATAGACATTTGGGTTTTTGGACTTTAAGTATTCGCCGGCTCCCGTGACCGTGCCGCCCGTACCGACGCCGCTGACCAAGATGTCGACTTTGCCGTCGGTGTCGTTCCAGATTTCGGGGCCGGTGGTCGCCTTGTGGATGGCGGGGTTGGCCGGGTTGGAGAACTGACTGGGGATAAAACTGTGCGGTGTCTCGGCCGCGAGTTCGTCGGCCTTCGCGATGGCGCCCTTCATACCCTTCGCGCCCTCCGTCAGGACGAGTTCGGCTCCGTAAGCTTTGAGCAGATTCCGGCGCTCCACACTCATCGTCTCCGGCATGGTCAGGATGATCCGGTAGCCGCGGGAGGCGGCGACGGAAGCGAGACCGATGCCTGTGTTGCCGCTTGTCGGCTCGATGATGACGGAATCGGGTTTCAGCGCGCCCGAGGCCTCGGCGTCCTCGATCATGGACTTGGCGATGCGGTCCTTGACGCTTCCGGCCGGGTTAAAGTACTCAAGCTTGCCCAGAATCGGGGTGGAGAGGCCCTTGTCCTTGCTGTAGTTGGAGAGCTCAAGCAGCGGGGTGTTGCCGATTAGATCCGTCAGATTTTTGTACGTTTTCATCGTGGCGCTCCTTCTTTCTTACAAATATCTGGATTTTTTCTGTGCTTGGCAGGTGGAAACACATATCATACATATTGATTTAATATATAATTAACACATCCCTGCGGATTTGTCAAGTGGATGCTTCTAATAACTTCTGCCGGATGCGAGATCGGGAGATTTTTTCGGCGGATGAAACAAAAATACAGTGAGCGTTTTGTATACTTACACAAAAACACCGCAACGAACTGTCGCGCAGTCGGTTGCGGTGTTCACTGTGTTGGAGGCGCCACCCGGATTTGAACCGGGGCATCGAGGTTTTGCAGACCTCTGCCTTACCACTTGGCTATGGCGCCAAAAAAGTTGGGGTCTGGCGGGAAATAAGCTTGTCAAATTTGGCGCAGGATTTTTCGTCGGGCAAACCAAATGACAAGGTTATTTTTCGACGGACCCCTTAAACTGGGCGCCTCCAAGTGATGGGAGGCGCCTAAGTAGACGATGGAGCGGGAAACGGGATTCGAACCCGCGACTTTCACCTTGGCAAGGTGACACTCTACCTCTGAGTCATTCCCGCGTATGGTGCCTCCGGTCGGAATTGAACCAACGACACGAGGATTTTCAGTCCTCTGCTCTACCGACTGAGCTACAGAGGCAAGTGGAGATGTTGACAAATCCATGGTTTGGGTGTCAGAAGTGCGCCTGACAATGGCCAATGAATTTGTCAACAAAACCGCCTTTTGGCGACCCCGAACGGGCTCGAACCGTCGACCTCTAGCGTGACAGGCTAGCGTTCTAACCAACTGAACTACGGGGCCCTATGGTGATTGGTGGGAACAGCAGGGCTCGAACCTGCGACCCCATGCGTGTAAGGCATGTGCTCTCCCAGCTGAGCTATACTCCCCGATCAAACGAATGGCTAGCCACAGCGGCAAAATTAATTATACTCAGACAGACCGGCCTTGTCAACCCTTTTTTCACACACCTTGCGCCGAGGCTGGATTTTTGAACACAGATATGTTAATATAGACACATCACACATACGATTCATCACACGGGGAGGCGTATCAGTTTTATAGGATTGGAGGAGACCGATGAACAAAAAGCTTCGGGAGAAGGTGAGGGAGGCATTTGCCTCCGTGCTGCCTGTCACGGCCATCGTTCTGGGCGTCAGCATTGTTGTGGATATGCCCATCAGTACCGTCACCATGTTTTTGGCGGGAGCCATGCTGCTTGTCTTGGGGATGGGTCTGTTTTCGTTGGGTGCAGACATGTTTATGATGCCGATGGGAGAGGGCGTCGGCGGGCAGATCGCCCGGAGCGGGAAACTGTGGCTGCTCATCTCGATTGCTTTTTTCCTTGGCTTTGTCGTCACCGTGGCCGAACCCGACTTGCAGATCCTGGCCGGGCAGGTGCCCTCGATCCCCGGCGGACTCCTCATCGCGAGTGTGGCGGCCGGTGTGGGGGTTTTTCTTGTGGTAGCTTTGCTGCGCGTGCTGTTTCGCGTCAGCCTGTCACGGCTGCTCATCGGATTTTATCTAGCGGTCTTTTTGCTCTCATTTTTCGTGCCCAACAACTTCGTGTCCGTCGCCTTCGACTCCGGCGGTGTCACGACCGGGCCGATCACGGTTCCCTTCCTCATGGCGCTGGGGCTCGGCTTGGCCGCGACCAGGGGCAGCAAGGACTCGCACGACAACAGCTTCGGCCTGGTGGCGCTGTGTTCGATCGGCCCCGTTTTGGCGGTGTTGATCCTCGGCAGCGGGTTCTCCATGCGGGCGGTGCGGCAGGCGTCGGCGCCGGTGCCCTTCATGAATACGACGGCCGAGGTGGCCCGGCATTTTGCCGCCGAGTTGCCCCATTACCTGCGCGAGGTCGCGGTGGCCTTGGTCCCTATCTTGTTCTGTCTGTTTATCTTTCAGATTTTGACAAAAAGATACCGGAAACGCCAGCTTTTGCGGATGGGTATGGGGTTTGCGTACACCTTTTTGGGGCTGGTGCTGTTTTTTACCGGCGTCAACGTCGGATTTATCCCCGTGGGGCAGCAGATCGGCGCCGAGATCGCCGGCTCCGACTATAAGTGGATGCTTATCCCCATCGGGATGCTCATTGGGTACTACATTGTGGCCGCCGAGCCGGCTGTCCATGTGCTGAACCGGCAGGTGGAAGAGGTGTCGGGCGGTCATGTGAGCGGCCGCGCGATGCGCGTCAGTCTCTCAATAGGCATGGCCGTAGCACTGGCCATCGCCATGATACGGGTGCTCACGGGGATCTCGATCTATTGGTTCATGATCCCCGGGTACGCCATTGCGTTGGGGCTCACGTTTGTGGTCCCGAAGATTTTCACGGGCATCGCCTTCGACTCGGGCGGCGTCGTCAGCGGACCGCTCACGTCTACCTTTTTGCTGCCGTTCGCGATGGGGGCCTGCGAGGCCGTCGGTGGCAACGTCATGACGGACGCCTTCGGCGTGGTCGCGATGGTCGCGATGATGCCGCTGATTGCGGTGCAGATTATGGGATTTGTGTTTGTAAGAAAGATGAAGAAGGTGGAGGCCGTCGAATTCCCCGCGGACGTCGCCATCGAAGATGCGGACAACATCATCGAGCTGGACGGCGAAGGGGACGAGGAGATCGTCGATTTCGACGATTACGAGGAGGGACCGTCTCATGGTGGGTCATGACAGACGACTGGGGGTCAAGCTGCTCATCGTTGTGGTGGACCGGGACAAGGCAAAACACGTCACGGTGCTGTTCCGCGGGATGCACGTTCACACCGGCATGGCCATTCTGGCCCGCGGGAGCGCCAATTCGGAGATTCTGGACTTTTTGGGTCTTGGGTCGGCTGACAAGGCGATGTTTTTGAGTCTGGAACCGGCCACCAAGGTGAAATTTGTTTTGGATACGCTGTTTGAGAAGTTGAAACTCAGCCGCCCAGGCAAGGGAATTGCCTTTACCCTGCCTCTGTCCGGCATCGGCGAAGCGCTGAACCATGTGATAGAGGAGGAGGCGAAGGAACTCATGCGCGATGAGGTGGGAAACGAGATGGAAAAAGAACATGGGGAGATCAGACACAGCCTGATTGTCACGATGGTGAGCGCGGGTTTTTCCGAGGACGTCATGGAGGCGGCGCGGGAGGCCGGCGCCACGGGCGGCACCGTGCTGCTGGCCCGGCGGGTGGCTCTCGACGAGGAGGCGGTGACGATCTTCGGCGTCGAGGTGGATGTTGAGAAGGAGGTCGTCGTCATTTTGGCCGCCAAGGAAGCCAAGCGGGCCATCATGCAGGCCATCAGCCGAAAGTGCGGCCTTCGTACCGAAGCAAAAGGCGCGGTCTTTTCTCTGCCCGTCGACGCGGTCATTGGTCTGAACCTCGCCGAACCGGGTGGCGCGTGACGCCCGGTTCGGCGGATTTTGTCACGGCGGCCAACAGTCACAAGAGGCTGTCTCACTGAGACAGCCTCTTGGTTGGGGCGGTTTTAGGAGTTCGGCGGCGTCATGCGAACAGTGCCTCGAAGGCCTCCTCGGTGAGGATGGGGATGCCGAGGGCTTCGGCTTTGGCGAGCTTGGAGCCGGCTTTTTCGCCGGCGAGCACATAGGTGGTCCGTTCCGACACGCTGGCGGACACGCGGCCGCCCTCCGCCGCGATGCGCTGGGCCGCCTGATCGCGCGTATGACGCTGCAGCGTGCCCGTCAATACGAAGGTCTGTCCCGCGAAGCGGTCCCCCGAGGCACGGGGCTGCGCGGCCGTCAACCGGACGCCGGCCGCCGCCAGCGCGTCGGTCAGATGCGTCCCCTGGGGGCTGTCCAGGTAGCGGCGCAGGCTCTCCGCGGTGGCCGGGCCGATGTCCCGCAACGCGGTCAGATCCTCAAGCGCGGCGCTCCGGATGGCTTCCAGCGAGCCGAAGTGCCGCGCCAGCACGGCCGAGGCCTTCTGCCCCACCTGGGGGATGCCGAGTGCAAACAGCAGGCGCTCTAAGCTCCGCCGGCGTGAGGCGTCGATCGCGGCCACCAGGTTCGCGGCCGATTTTTCCGCGAAACCGGGCAGATCCGCGAGATTCGCCGGCGTGAGTCGGAAGAGATCCGCCGGCGTCTCGATCAGGCCGCGCGCCAGCAGCAGCTCCACGGTGGCCGGGCCGAGGCCCTCGATGTCCATCGCGCCTCGCGAGGCGAAGTGGGCCAAACGCCGGGCGCGTTGGGCGGGGCACTCCGCCCCCGTGCAGCGGGCGGCGGATTCCTCCGCCTCCCGAACGACCGCCGCGCCGCAGGCCGGGCAGACGTCCGGAAACACATAGGGGACGGCGTCGGCCGGGCGCTGGGAGACCGTTACGGAGAGGATCTCCGGGATGATCTCCCCGGCCTTCTGGACCAGCACCGTGTCGCCGATGCGGATGTCTTTGTCGCGGATGAAGTCCTCGTTGTGCAGCGTGGCGTTTGTCACCGTCGTGCCGGCCAGACGCACCGGCGCCAGGGTGGCCCGGGGCGTGAGCACGCCGGTACGGCCCACCTGGATCGTGATATCCGTGAGAATCGTCTCCTTTTGCTCCGGCGGGTATTTGTAGGCCGCCGCCCAGCGCGGCGCGCGCGCCGTGCTGCCGAGGAGCTGCCGCCCGGACAGGCTGTCCAGCTTGACGACGGCGCCGTCCAGGTCGAAGGGGTGTTCCTCACGGGCCTTGTCCAGATGCGCGACGGCGTCCAGCAGGGGCGGCAGCGCGGTAAAGACCGTATGCGGGATCACGGGCAGGCCCCAGGAGGCCATCAGCGTCAGCGTCTCGTGGTGTGTTTCCGGCCACGGGCCGGACATGTCCTGGATGTTGAACAGGACGATGTCCAGACGGCGCCGGGCGGCGATCTCCGGGTCGAGCTGGCGCAGGGACCCGGCGGCGGCGTTTCTCGGGTTGGCGAGCAGCGGTTCTCCCCGAGCCTCCCGTTCGGCATTCAGCGCACGGAAGACCGCCTTGGACATGAAAACCTCGCCGCGTACGACGACCCGCGCCGGCGCGCCGCATAAGGTCTTCGGCAGTGTTTGCAGTGTCAGCAGGTTGTGCGTCACGTCCTCACCGGTGACACCGTCGCCCCGCGTGGCTCCACTTGCAAAGCGGTTGTCCTCGTAAGTCAGCGCCACCGAGAGTCCGTCTACCTTGGGCTCCAGCACATAGGCGGGGGGGCCGGGCAGCGCCGCGCGGACGCGGGCGTCAAAAGCGGTCAGCTCCTCCCACGTGAACACGTCGTTCAAGCTCTCCAGCGGGACGGCGTGCCGCACCGGCGAGAAGGCTGCTCGGCCGCCCACCCGCACGGTGGGAGAGTCCGGCGGCACTTCCTCCGGGTGCGCCTCCTCCAGCGCCCGCAGGCGGCGCATCAGCGCATCGTATTCGTGATCTGGGATGGACGGGTTGTCCAAGACATAGTAAGCGTGGTTGTGCGCCTCGATCTCCTCGCGCAGGCGCGCTATCTTCTGCCGGTCATCCACGGAGTTCGACTCCTCTACACGTTTTTTGGGGCTCCGCTTATTAGCATAACAAAAAAAACATCCGGACACAAGAGCGCGGCGTCGTTCTGTCGTTCTAAGGCGCTGTCAAATGATTACGTGCGAAATGATTGCGTCAAAAAGGCAGGCAAGAATTCGCAAGTTGTTATTTGGCAGATCCCAATCTTGACATGAACCTTTTGTTCTGTTACTGTGTATGCAAAGGGCGGTGAAAGATGTGGCGGACACAGGTCTCCTGGAGCGTATTGCGGCCGGGGAGCGGCATTTTTCCAAGGGACAGCGGCTCATTGCCGTTTTCATCCGGCAGCACTACGACAGAGCCGCCTTTATGACGGCCAATCGGTTGGGCAAGGTCGTCGGCATCAGCGAATCCACCGTCGTGCGCTTTGCCGTCGAACTCGGGTACGACGGCTACCCCTCCATGCAGCGGGCGCTGCGGGGGATGATTCGCAACCGGCTGACGGCCGTGCAGCGCCTGGAGGTGGCCCAGGACCGCCTGGGGCGGGGGGACATGCTTCGGGGGGTTTTCCAGTCCGACATCGAGAATCTGCGCGCGACGCTGGAGGAACTCGACCGGGAGGCGTTTTCCGCCTCGGTGGAGGCGATTTTGCGGGCGCGGCAGGTCTACATCCTCGGCGTGCGCTCGTCGGCGGCGCTGGCGTCTTTTTTGAGTTTTTATCTGCATCTCCTTTGCGACAACGTCCGCCTTGTGAGCCCGTCGTCCGTGTCGGACATCTTTGAACAGGTGCTGCGCGTCGGGCCTGAGGACCTGGTCGTCGGGTTCAGTTTCCCGCGTTACTCCCGCCGCACGGTACGCGCCATGCGCTACGCGCACGACCGGGGCGCCACGCTGGTGGCTATCACCGACAGCAAACTCTCCCCGCTCATCGAGGTGGCCACCTACACGCTGCTGACGCACAGCGACATGATCTCCTTTGTCGATTCGCTGGTGTCGCCGCTGAGTCTCATCAACGCCCTCGTCGTGGAGATCGGCATGCGTAAACAGCAGGAGGCCGCGCAGATCTTCGACGCACTGGAGCAGATCTGGGACGAGTACGAGGTCTACGAAAAGAATGAATAAATGAGAGAGACAAATCGCCATGTCCTGGTGGCGGGGGCGGGCCCGGCCGGTATGATGGCCGCCGGGACGGCGGCGTCGCGTGGGTGCCGGGTGACATTGCTTGATCCGGGCGGCTGCGGTGGCCGCAAGCTGGCTCTCACCGGCAAGGGCCGCTGCAACCTGACAAACGACAGCGCAGTGGAAGTATGTCTGGCGCATATCCCGCGCAACCCGCGCTTCCTGTACAGCGCGCTCTCCGCCTTCCCGCCCGCGGCCGTGATGGCGTTTTTTGAGACGCTGGGCGTGCCGTTGCAGACGGAACGGGGCCGGCGCGTCTTCCCGGTCTCCGGCCGGGCCGGAGACGTCGTGGCGGCGCTGACGGACTGGCTGACCGGGTTGGGCGTCTTTGTCCGTGCCGGGCGTGTGACCGGTATCCTGCACAGCGGCGGCGCGGTGTGCGGCGCCGAGACCGCGGCGGGCGCCGTCGCGTGTGACGCCTTGGTCGTCGCCACCGGGGGGCTCTCGTATCCGAAGACCGGTTCGACTGGAGACGGGTACCGACTGGCCGTCTCCGTGGGACACACGGTCCGTCCGCCCATGCCGTCGCTCGTGCCGCTGCTCTCGCCCGCCCCCTACTGCGGCGCGATGGCGGGGCTCAGCCTGCGCCATGTGGCGCTCACGGCTTACGACAACGAAGGCCAAAAGCGTTACACTGGGTTTGGGGAGATGCTCTTCACACACACCGGTGTGTCCGGGCCGCTGGTGCTCAGCGCCTCGGCTCATCTGGAGGGCCGCGCCGCCGGCGGTCGGCTCTCGATCGACCTGAAACCGGCGCTTTCCGAAGAGGCGCTGGACAGACGGCTGTTGCGCGATTTTGAGGCCTACGCCAACCGGGATTTTCAAAATGCGCTGGGGGACTTATTGCATAAAAAAATGATCCCTGTTATAATCGAGCTATCCGGCATTCGGCCGGAGAAAAAAGTGCACTCGGTGAGCCGCGCCGAACGGGCGGCGTTATTGGCGCTCTGCAAGGATTTTCCCGTGCCGGTGAGCGGTCCCGCGTCGATCGACGCGGCCGTCGTCACGGCGGGCGGCGTGGACGTGCGGGCGCTAAAGCCCGCTACGATGGAATCCCGCGTGTGCGCCGGACTTTATTTTGCCGGCGAGGTCATCGACGTGGACGCGTATACGGGTGGGTTCAACTTGCAGATCGCTTGGTCGACGGGCCGCGCGGCCGGGTGCGGCGCGGCTGGGAACAAAGAATTTTAACGAGACCGGCGCGGACGCCGGCAGGGGGGATGCGGATTGTCGCGCGGTTGTTTTTTCAGTGTGGCGATCGACGGACCCTCGGGCGCCGGCAAGAGTACCATTGCCCGCCATGTGGCACGGGCTCTTGGTTTTTTGTATGTGGACACCGGCGCGTTATACCGGGCGCTGGCCCTGCTGGCACGGCGGCGCGGCGTGGTTTTGGCGGACGAGGACGGCGTGGCGGCGCTGTTTCCGGAGGCCGACGTTCGGCTGACTTACGAGGACGGCGTTCTCAGCGTCTTTCTCGGCGGCGAGGATGTGACGGGAGCCATCCGGGCGCATGAGATTTCCCAAGCCGCCTCCGACATCTCCAAGCTGCCGGCGGTACGCGCATTTCTGCTCGACACGCAGCGCGCCTTCGCCCGGGCACAGGATGTGATCATGGACGGACGGGACATCGGCACGGTGGTGCTGCCAAACGCCGACGTCAAGATTTTTCTCACTGCCGACCCGGAGGAACGGGCCCGGCGGCGGTTTTTGGAGCTGGAGGCGCGCGGGGCTCCGGTGGATTATGACACCGTACGGGTCGACATCATCCGACGGGATGAAAACGACGCGCGCCGCGCTTTCGCGCCGCTGCGGCCGGCGAACGACGCCATATGGGTCGACACGACGGGCAACACGTGGGAAAAGAGCATGCAGCTCATCTTAGACCTTGTGAAAGGGAAATTGGCACAATGTTCTACAGATTCGCATATGGGATTGTGATCCCGCTGTTTCGGTTGTTGTTTCGTGTGCGCGTCACCGGGCGCGGCAACATCCCACCGGGCGCCGCGGTGGTGTGTGCCAATCACGCGGCCTCCAGCGATCCCATCTTTGTGGCCATGGGGTTGTCGATCCGGCAGCATCCGTATTTCATGGCCAAGATTGAGTTGGTCCGAAACCCTGTGTTTGCGTTTGTCCTGCGGCGGCTGGGTGTGTTTTTTGTGGACCGGGGCAAGTCCGATATCCGCCCGATAAAGCACGCGCTCACGTTGCTAAAGGAGGACCAAAAGATCATGATATTTCCCGAAGGCACGAGGGCGCCGGCCGAGGCGAAGACCGGCGCCGCCATGCTGGCGGTGCGTTCAGGCGTGCCTTTCCTGCCGGTTTCGGTGACGCCGTCCGGGCACAAACGACTTTTTTCCCGCGTCGATGTGGTCATCGGGGAGCCGTACCGGGCCGAGGTGGAGGGGCGGCGTGCGTCGCCCGAGCACTACCACGAGATCATGGACGAGCTGATGCGCCGCATCTATGCGCTGGGTATGTGTCATGCCTGATATTGTCCGACGGGCCGGGGCCATGGGGTTTTGTTACGGTGTGTCACGGGCTGTCGATATGGCGCTGGCTCTGTCAAAGACCGGCCGGCCGACGCACACCTGGGGTCCTCTGGTACATAACCGCCGCGTCGTGGAGCGGTTGACGGCCGGCGGCGTCACGCCGGTGGAGCGGTTGGAGGACTGCGTACCGGGGCAGACGGTGCTCATCCGTTCTCACGGCGTTTCCCCGGCGGTGCACCGGGCGCTGGAGGAGGCGGGGCACCCGGTGGTGGACGCCACTTGCCCTTGCGTGCGCCGCGTCCAAACCTTGGTACGGACCCTGGAAGCCGAGGGCCGGCGAGTGTTTATCTTGGGTGATGAGGCTCACCCCGAGGTGCGTGGCATTGTCGGCTGGTGCGGGGATCCAGTGGTCGTAGAAAATGGGGAAAACCTGGAAAATTGGCTGCGCGCACACCCCCGGGAGACGCAAAAACCGGTTGCCATGGTGGCGCAAACCACGGCCTTGCGGGTGGAATGGGAAATCTGCGTGCAAATTTTGAAAAAGTTATGTACAAACGTCAAAATAATTGATACAATATGTTCCGCTACTACTTTGCATCAGAGCGAGGCGGACAAGCTGGCCCGGGCCTGTGAGGTTGTCGTGGTGGCGGGAGATCGGGCGAGTTCCAATACGCGTAAATTGTTGGAGGTTTGCGCGGCGCATTGCTCGGAAGTGTTCCTTGTGGAGGATGCGAATGGCTGGCTGCGCGGCCGGCTGCGGAATCAAAAAAAGGTTGGTCTGACGGCGGGCGCCTCCACACCGCCATGGATCATCGAGGAGGTTTACCAGGCCATGTCGGAAGAGATCAGAAGCGCGACAGAAGAGAGCGCGGCCCCGGTGGGGGACGCGGCGGCCACAGAGAGCGCGGCGCCGGTTGTCCCGACGGAGGCGCCGGTTTCTGTGGAAGCGACGTCTGTCCAGGAGGCCCCGGAGGTGCCCGGGGAAGAGGAAGAGTCCTTTGCCTCGATGTTGGAAAAGTCGCTCAAGACCATCAGCACCGGCGACAAGGTGCGCGGTGTCGTCACCGCTATCACGCCGACGGAGGTCCATGTGGACCTCGGCACCAAGCACGCGGGTTATATCCCCATCGCGGAGCTGACGGACGACCCGGAGGAAAAGATCGAAAATCTTGTGCGTGTCGGTGAAGAGATCGAGACATACGCCATGCGTGTCAACGACGTCGAGGGTACCGTGGTGCTCTCCCGGCGCCGGCTTGACACCGTGAGGGGCTGGGAGGACATCGAACAGGCCCGCGAGAGCCGCGCCATTCTCTCTGGCATTGTCACGGAGGAGAACAAAGGTGGCATTGTGGTCTCGGTGCGGGGCGTGCGTGTCTTTGTGCCCGCCTCACAGACCGGCCTGCCGAAGGACACGCCGATGTCGACCCTTCTCAAAAAGCGCGTCAAACTGCGCGTCTCCGAGGTCAACCGCGTCCGCCGCCGCGTGGTCGGTTCCATCCGTGCCGTGCAGGCGGATGAGCGCCGCGCCATGGCGGATGCCATCTGGGAGAGCATCGAGGTCGGCAAGCATTACGAGGGCGTTGTCAAGTCCCTCACATCCTACGGCGCTTTTGTCGACATCGGCGGCGTAGACGGCATGGTTCATGTGTCCGAGATCTCCTGGAGCCGCGTGAGGCACCCCTCCGAGGCGTTGTCGGTGGGAGACGGCGTCGACGTACATGTGGTGGGTTTTGACAAGGAAAAGCGTAAGATCTCTCTCAGTTGCAAGAAGCTGGAGGAGAACCCGTGGCACATCTTTAAGGAGCGCTACCATACGGGCGACGTCGTGGAAGTCCGTGTGGTCAAGTTGATGCAGTTCGGCGCGTTCGCCGAGGTGCTGCCGGGGGTGGATGGGCTCATCCACATCGGACAGATCACCGACCGCCGCATTGGAAAGCCCGGCGACGTGCTCACGGAGGGGCAGACGGTCAAGGTCAAGATCACGGCCATCGACGACGAGCGCCGGAAGATCTCTTTGTCCATTCGTGCGCTGCTTGAGCCGCCGGCGGAGCCGGCCACGCAGGAGGATCTGGACAACGCGGCGTTGCCGGACGAGATCGTCGCCGTCTCCGGAGAGCCGGTCCCGGCCCCGCCTCTTGAGGTCCAGCCGGCGCCGGGCGCTCCCGAACCTGCGCCCGTCGAAGCCGTGACCGCGCCGGCGCCGGAGGTACCGGCGGAGGCGCGGCCCGAGCCCGTCGCCGCGGAGACCGCGCGGCCCGCGGACGAGGCGCCCGCCGAGAGCGCGGCGGAGGCCTGAGGCACAGGTCCGCAGCCATGTGATACCTGACAGTCACCGCAGGGCAAGCCGAGTGTTGGTTTGCCCTGCTTTATTTTTGTGTGCCGAGCGGTGCGAAAAACGCGTATATTCCTCTTCACAGGACAAACACTAGGGAGGACTAGTAGGCTGTGTCATCTAAAGGTTGTCAGCAAGCGGCGAGGATTTTTTTCGTCAGACAAGGCGGCGGGTCCCGCTGATACTGGCGTGTAT
The DNA here is from genome assembly GCA_031265355.1 of Oscillospiraceae bacterium. NCBI lineage: Bacteria > Bacillati > Bacillota > Clostridia > Eubacteriales > Oscillospiraceae > Oscillospiraceae bacterium. Next base: position 21,806 of record JAISCT010000029.1, read on the forward strand.
CAGCGGGTTCCGCCAACGCTGTCTGG
>JAISCT010000030.1 GCA_031265355.1 Oscillospiraceae bacterium
TTGCACAAGCGCTGCGGATGTATTTGTTTGGTAACATATCCAATTATAGGATATTTGATCTTACTTTTCTACTACCCCTATGGGCTGTTTTTGCCTGGATTCTCTGGATTTTCCATGTGCGCTTTCTAATTTCATCCCAGTTAGTCCTCTCTTGTTTTCCAATTTATTCCTGTTTCGTCTCGCCTCCGCATGCCTCGACGGCCTCGCTAAATCGATGGCGTCCTCTGCGAAGAGCCCTGATATTTTCCATAATTTGGTTTATTTTTCAAGTTCTTATATTTTGGAACCTATTTCTTATTTTTTGTATTTCTATATTTTACCATTTTTGTCGCTTCCGTTCTGTCAAACATCGCGGCGGTTTTGCTTCCCAGAAAAATCCTTGTTGACTTTTGCAAAAAGATCCTTTATAGTATTCACAATGAACAACGGCGTTCATCAGTGCCGTGCGCGAATCTGCGTGCGGCACTGGTGAATGCTTTTCTTTTATATGAGGACGCCTTCGGGGAAGAGTGCCGGAAAGGACTGGGCTGAACATGCAAAAGGAAGGGCAGGTGCGCATCCCATCGGGCTGCGCGATCGCCGGGATCTTTTCCCGGACAGGTACACGGATGGACGGGTCTGGCATCATCCGATCTATCACAACCATGCACGACCGCTCCAATGGGCTTGGCGGCGGGTTTGCCGGTTACGGCATCTACCCGGAGTACAAAGACTATTACGCGCTGCACATCTTTTATAACAACTCGTCGGCCAAGGCGGAGTGCGAATCATTTTTAGACAGGCACTTCGACATCATCAACCTATCTAAGATCCCCACGCGCAAAATTCCCGCCATCACCGACGAACCTTTCATCTGGCGTTACTTCGTCACCCCCCTGCCCACCCGCTTGCAGGCAAGCCAGCTCGACGAGCGGGAGTTCGTCGCCCGGTCGCTGTTTCGCGTCAACACCCAGATCGAGGGTGCCCACGTGTTCTCCAGCGGGAAGAATATGGGGGTGTTCAAAGCGGTGGGCTTCCCCGAAGATGTGGGTACGTTTTACCGGCTGGAGGAGTACGAGGGTCACTGCTGGACTGCGCACGGCCGCTACCCGACCAATACCCCCGGCTGGTGGGGCGGCGCCCATCCCTTCGCGATGCTCGACTACTCGGTGGTGCACAACGGAGAGATCTCCTCGTACGACGCGAACCGGCGTTACATCGAGATGTTTGGATACAAATGCACCTTGCTGACCGACACCGAAGTCATCACCTATATTATTGACTACCTCCACCGCAAAGTCGGCCTGACGCTCCGCGAGGTGGCTCGCGTCATCGCCGCCCCGTTTTGGTCTTCCATCGCCGAACTTCCCGAGGAGGAGCGGGTATGGGTCAGTTACCTGCGCAAGTCCTTCGGAAGCCTGCTCGTCACCGGCCCGTTTTCTATTCTGCTCGGGTTTGAGCGGGGGATGATGGTGTTGGGCGATCGGCTGAAACTGCGTTCGATGGTAGTGGCCGAGAAAGGTTCGATGGTTTACGCCGCGAGCGAAGAGTGCGCCATCCGCGTGCTGGCGCCGAGCGTGGACCGCATCTGGGCTCCCGGCGCGGGAGAGCCTGTGATTGTGACGTTGGACGGAGGTGACGTGTGATGCAAATGCTCTACCCGGAATACGAAGTCGTGCGCAACCCGCAGCGCTGCATCACCTGCCGCGTCTGTGAGCGACAGTGCGCCAACGAGGTCCACGTGTACGACGAGGAACTTGACACCATGCGGTCCTACGAGGAACACTGCGTGGCCTGCCACCGTTGTGTCAGCCTCTGCCCCACCAAGGCGCTCAAGATTGTCAAGACGGACCATACGTTCCGGGCAAACGCCAACTGGACCGGAGAGGTTATCGGCGAGATCTACCGGCAGGCCGAGAGCGGCGGCGTGCTGCTCTCCTCCATGGGTACGCCGAAGGGCTACCCGGTGTATTTCGACAAGATGCTTATCAACGCCTCGCAGGTCACAAATCCCTCCATCGATCCGCTGCGCGAACCGATGGAGACGCGGACATTCCTTGGTCGAAAGACTGTGCGTGTGGAGCGCGGCCCGGACGGTCGGCTCATCGATAACACCGCCCCCCAGCTCATGCTGTCCGTCCCGGTCATGTTTTCCGCCATGTCGTACGGCTCCATCAGCTACAACGCGCATGAGAGCCTCGCCCGCGCGGCGCGCGAACTCGGGATTTTCTACAACACCGGTGAGGGTGGACTGCACAGCGACTTCTATCAGTACGGCGCCAACACCGTCATCCAAGTGGCCTCGGGCCGTTTCGGCGTCCACAAGGACTATTTAAATGCCGGCGCGGCGGTGGAGATCAAAATGGGCCAGGGCGCGAAACCCGGCATTGGCGGGCACCTGCCCGGAGAAAAGATCGTGGGCGACATCGCGAAGACCCGCATGATCCCGGAGGGCTCCGACGCCATTTCCCCCGCCCCCCACCACGACATCTACTCCATCGAGGATCTGCGCCAGCTCGTCTACTCCCTGAAAGAGGCGACGGATTACAAAAAGCCGGTCATCGTAAAGATTGCCGCTGTCCACAATGTCCCGGCCATCGCGAGCGGTATCGCGCGCAGCGGTGCGGACATCATCGCCATCGACGGATTTCGCGGCGGCACCGGCGCGGCGCCGACGCGCATCCGCGACAATGTGGGCATCCCTATTGAGCTGGCGCTCGCCAGTGTGGACCAACGGCTGCGCGACGAGGGGATCCGCAACGACGTGTCCATTGTCGTCGGCGGCAGCATCCGCAACAGCGCGGACATCGTCAAGGCCGTGGCCCTCGGCGCGGACGCCGTGTACGTGGCAACCTCCGCCCTGCTGGCCCTCGGCTGCCACCTGTGCCGCACCTGTCAGCTCGGCAAATGCAACTGGGGCATCGCCACCCAGCGGCCCGTGCTGGTGAAGCGGCTGAACCCAGACGTCGGCTTCAAGCGCCTTGTGAACCTCGTCACCGCCTGGCGGCACGAGATCATGGAGATGATGGGCGGCATGGGCATCAACTCGATTGAGACCCTGCGGGGCAACCGCCTGATGCTGCGGGGCGTGGGGCTAAACGAAAAAGAACTGTCAATTTTGGGTATCCAGCACGCGGGCGAATGAGTGCCCATTGGCGTTTCTCATCGCTTTGTGCCCGCGCGTCACGCGCCGTGACGCCGCCGCGGCAGGTATACGATCAGATGTGTAAAGGGAAGAGGCATTGTATATATGAAACGGATCTACGTCAGCGAAAAATGGTGTCTTGGCTGCCATCTGTGCGAGTATTACTGCGCCTTTGCAAACTCCGGCTCGGACGACATGGCCAAGGCGCTGATGAATCGGCGGATCAACCCCCGGATCCAGGTGGAGGAACGCAGCGGTATCAGTTTTGCCGTCTCCTGCCGCCACTGCGAGGAACCCCTGTGCGTCAAGAGCTGTATTACAGGCGCGCTCAGCAGTGAGGGCGGGCTCATCACCATCGACAAAAACCGCTGTGTGGCGTGTCACACCTGCGTCCTTGCCTGCCCTTACGGGACGATCATGCCCTCCGACGACGGGATGATGCAAAAATGCGAGCTCTGCCTGAAAAACGCCATCGGCGAACCCGCCTGCGTAAAATACTGCCCCAACAGGGCGATCATCTACGAGGATTCCGCCGCGCCCGCCGCCGCCGCGCAGTAGAGGGGGATACAGACTATGAAGACAAAGCAGTACTTGATCATCGGCAACTCCGCAGCCGCTATAGGCTGTGTGGAGGGGATCCGGCAACTGGACAAAACGGGTGCGGTCACCATCGTCTCGCGGGAAGCGCACCACACCTATTCCCGCCCGCTCATCTCCTACCTGCTGAGCGGCAAGACGGACCGGCAGCGGATGCGTTACCGCGACGCCGATTTTTACGAGACGTACGGCGTCGCCCCCCTGCTGGGACGCACGGCGCTCTCGCTGGATCCTGCCCAAAAGACGATCGCACTGGACGACGGGCAAACGCTCCCCTATGACAAGCTGCTCGTCGCGACTGGTTCCGTCCCCTTTGTCCCCCCAATGGAGGGACTGGACCTGGTGTCGAAGAAATTCACCTTTCTCTCTCTGGACGACGCCGACGCGTTGGCGGCCGCCGTGACGGCGGACAGCCGCGTGCTGATCGTCGGCGCGGGCCTCATCGGTCTCAAGTGTGCCGAGGGTCTCTCCGGGCAGGCGGGTTCTCTCACGGTCGTCGATCTCGCGCCGCAGATTTTGCCCAGCGTCCTCGACGAGGGAGCGGCGGCGCTCGTCCAGGCGCACATCGAGCGGCAGGGCGTCCGGTTCCTGCTCTCCATTTCGGCTGCGCGGTTTGAAAACGGCGCGGCACACCTGACCGACGGCTCGACGGTCCCCTTTGACGTTCTGGTGCTGGCCGTGGGCGTGCGGCCCAGCGTATCGCTGGCCCGGGAAGCGGGCGCGGCGGTCGGCCGGGGGCTTATCACCGATGAGTACATGCGTACAAATCTCCCCGGCGTCTACGCCGCGGGCGACTGTACCGAGAGCTTCGACATCACGAGCGGCGAACGAAAGCCGCTGGCACTGCTCCCAAATGCTTATTTGCAGGGCGAGACCGCCGGGCTCCACATGGCCGGCGGCGGCAAGCCCTTTTGTACCGCAATGCCGATGAACGCCGTTGGGTTTTGGGGTCTGCACATCGTCAGTGCCGGCAGCTATGCGGGCGACGCTTACATCAAGTGCGAAGGGGAGCATTACCGCAAACTCGTCTGCCGTGACAACCTGCTGCAAGGTTTTATCTTGATTGGAGATGTGCTGCGTGCGGGCATCTACACTGCGTTGATCCGCGATCGGGTGCCGATCGATACGATCGATTTTGAACTCATTAAAGACAAACCGGGCCTCATCGCCTTCTCGCGGCGTGACAGGCAGAAGAAACTGGGGGTGAAACCGGCATGATCATTCGGGCCGACGGTATGCACTTTGAGGACCTGTGCCGGGAGATCCGAGAGGCCGGTGAGGATGTCCTCGTGGAAAACTGCCAAGGACAGCGCTACATCGGCAGCGGAATGCACGGTGTGAACATCGACCTCTACGGTACCCCGGGGAACGCGCTCGGCGCCTATTTCGGCGGCGGCCGCATCACGGTGCACGGCAACGCGCAGGACGCGACGGGAGATACGATGGATGGCGGGACGATCATCGTCCACGGTTCCAGCGGAGACGCCACCGGGTACGCGATGCGCGGCGGCCGGATTTTGATTCGGAACAACGCGGGGTACCGTGCCGGGATTCACATGAAACAGTACGCCGACAAGCGGCCTGTACTGGTGATCGGTGGCCGGGCCGGAAGCTTTCTCGGCGAATATCAGGCGGGTGGGCTTATCCTTGTGCTGGGCCTGCATACCGACGGCCGCCCCATCGTCGGGGAGTTCTGCGGCACGGGGATGCACGGCGGACGGATCGTTTTGCGCTGCGACGCGCCGCCCGCAGGTTTGCCCCGACAGGTCATGGCCCGACAGGCGTCGGGGGAGGATTTGGAGGAAATTGTCCCACTGATGGACGAATTTTGTTCGACTTTTGACATAAGATGTGATATGATGTCGAAAAGTACTTTTTTTATTCTGACTCCCGACAGCCGCAACCCCTACCAGCAGTTGTACGTGTACAACTAACGTGGGTTGCACCTGCAACCCGCAACCCAAATTCTTGTTTTTTGTTGCCGCTTCGCGGCAACAAGGTACTAAATACGGTGGCGCGGGCGCGGCGGTGGACCAAAGCGGAAAGGAGTGCCTCCTGTGACGTACACCACAAAAGAAGTCCTGCAGTTCGTGCAGGAAAATGATGTAAAATTTGTAAAATTGGCGTTTTGTGACATTTGGGGCGTGCAAAAGAACATCTCCATTGTGTCACGCCACCTTGAGGCCGCGTTTGAAGAGGGCGTGGCCTTTGACGCTTCTTCCATCGCCGGGTTTTTGACGGTCGAAAAGTCGGATCTCTGTCTCTTCCCCGACCCTGCCACGCTCCACGTCCTGCCCTGGCGGCCGCAGCAGGGGCGCGTCGTGCGCTTTTTTTGCGACATCCGCTACCCGGACGGCGCCTCCTTTGAGGGCGACACGCGCCGGCTGCTGGCCAAGGCCTCCGGCAGTGCGGAGGAGATGGGTCTCTTCTGCCGGGTCGGCAGCGAGTGTGACTTCTATCTCTTCCACATCGGGGAGGACGGCGCACCCACGGACACCCCCTTTGACAACGCCGGGTATCTCGATGTGGCGCCGCTTGACCGGGGCGAAAATGTCCGTCGCGACATCTGCCTCTATCTGGACCAGATGGGCGTCACGGCGGAGAACTCCCACCACGAGCGCGGCCCGGGCCAATACGGCGTCGACATTCACCACTGCGACATCCGCAAGGCGGCCGACGATCTTGTCATTCTCAAGTCGGCAGTGGACTCCATCGCCGCAGCCAACGGGCTGTGGGCGTCGTTTATGCCAAAGCCCATCGAGGAGCAAAACGGCAACGGGCTCCATTTGAACTTTTCACTCGCGCAAAACGGCCGCAACATCTTCAAGACGGACGGGGCGGAGCACTCCCCCATCGCGGAGAGTTTCATCGCCGGGATCCTCGTCCACATCGCCGAGATCACGGCAGTGGCAAATCCGCTCCTGTCGTCTTACACTCGTTTTGCACAAAACGAGGCGCCGCCCTACATCTCCTGGGCACACCAGAACCGGTCGCAGCTTGTCCGCATCCCCGCCGCCTCGGGAGACCACTCGCGTATGGAACTGCGTTCGCCTGACCCGGCGGCCAATCCGCATCTCCTGCTCACGCTGCTGCTGCACGCGGGGCTGGACGGGGTTCGACAGTCCCTGCCGCTGCCGCCGTCGATTGACGTGAACATGTATGAGCAGGGCGACGACACGGAGGCGCAGCGGCTTCCCCAGTCCCTGGGCGACGCGCTGGACTGCATGGCGGACAGCGCCTTTGTCCGTTCGATTCTGGGCGATGTGTATACCGAGAAGTACGTTCGGTTCAAGCGTGAGGAGACGCGGTAAGAACGGCGTCTCCGGGCACCCGCCGGCCCGGCCGGCCTGGGTGCCGGTCTAAGGCAATGTCGCACAATGCGCCGCTTGGCGCTTGGCCGGATCTTTTCCCGGCGTTGTACGGCATGGCTCTGAGGCTTGGGAGAGGTGGTGGTCCGTTTTGGAGAGTATCCTGATTGTCTCCGGCTCGGAAAAGGGCCGGGAGGTACTTCGTGAGTTTTTGTCCGTCCATGCGTACCAGGACGTCGTTTACACAGGCCACGCGGCGGAAACCAAACGCCTGCTGCTGGACCGTTGTTTCGACCTGTGTGTGATCAATACCCCCCTGCCGGACGAATTCGGGTCCGATCTCGCTATCTCCGTCGTGGAACAAGGTGTTTCGCAAGTGATGTGCCTCGTGAAGAGCGACGTGGCGGATACGGTGTCCGCTAAATTGGAAGATTATGGAATTTTTGTGTTGGCAAAGCCTCTGAACAAACAGACGCTCTGGTCGGCTTTTAAATTGATGCAGGCCGCGCACCACCGTTTGCGTGGTCTGCAAAATCAAAACGATCTGCTCAGGCAGAAGATTGAAGACATTCGGCTGGTGGATCGGGCAAAATGTTTGCTCATCTCCTATCTCAAGATGACGGAACCGCAGGCGCATCGCTACATCGAAAAGCAGGCCATGGATCTGCGTCTCCCGAAGCGTGAGATCGCGATCCATTTGATACGCACCTACGAAGAATGACGGCGGCAATGATAATGGATGGTTATCCCTCTATTTTCTCTGTGAAGGGTGTGAGTGACCGGTGAGAGTCAATCAGAATTACCAGAAATTGCAGGACAACTATTTATTTGTGGAGATTGGGCGGCGGACGAGTGCCTTTTTGGAGGCACACCCGGAGGCCGACGTCATTCGCTTGGGGATTGGCGATGTGACGCAGCCTCTCTGCCCCGCCGTGGTGGATGCGCTGAAGGCCGCCTCCGAGGAGATGGGGACGGTCGCCGGTTTTCACGGCTATGGTCCGGAGCAGGGGTACGCCTTTTTGCGCGAGGCGATACGGGACGTATACGGCGCGCGCGGCGTATCGCTCGACGCGTCGGAGATCTTCATCAGCGACGGTGCGAAGAGCGACATGGGCAACATTTTGGACATCTTTGACCGCGACAATACCGTGCTGGTGCCCGACCCGGTCTACCCTGTCTATGTGGACACCAATCTGATGCTGGGGCGGCCGGTGGTCTTCGCCGGCGGGGTTGAGGAAAACTGTTTTTTGCCGGGTCCGGACCCGAATGTGCGGGCGGACATCATCTATCTCTGCTCTCCGAACAACCCAACGGGAGCCGTCTATGGCCGGGAAGACCTGCGCAGATGGGTAGACTACGCGCGCGAACAGAAAGCGCTGATTCTCTTCGATGCGGCCTACGAGTGTTTCGTCCGGGACGACAGCCTGCCTCGCAGCATCTACGAGATCGAGGGCGCACACACCTGCGCCATTGAGTTCTGTTCTCTCTCCAAAACGGCCGGCTTCACGGGGACGCGCTGCGGGTACACGGTGGTGCCCCACGCGCTCGCATACGACGGCATGCGGCTTAATAAGATGTGGCTGCGCCGTCAGACGACGAAGTTCAACGGCGTGCCCTACATCATCCAGCGCGGTGCGCGGGCGGTATTCACACCCGAGGGACAGCGGCAGGTGCGGAAGATCACGGATTATTACCTTGGCAACGCGCAGATCCTCGCCGGTCTGCTGGACCGCTTGGGCATCTTCTACACCGGCGGGCGTCACTCGCCGTATCTGTGGCTCAAATGCCCCGGCGGGCGGAGTTCGTGGGAGTATTTCGACTTTTTACTGACAAAGGCCCATGTGGTGGGAACCCCCGGCGCCGGCTTCGGTCAAAACGGCGAGGGCTTCTTCCGTCTCTCCAGCTTTGGCGACCGTGTCCGCACCCAAACCGCCGTCGAAAGAATTTTGGCCGTTTGATATCCGGACAGCAAATGGGCGGCTCTCATCACACTGCAAAGTGATAAGAGCCGCCCATTGTTTCGGCGTTGCTATGATAATGTAGCTCATTTGTGATACGATGATGTGCATAGGAGGTGGCACTATGGCAACTGCTATCAATGTGCTAAATGTGGTATGACATTGCTGTCCGCCGATGAAAATGTGCCCAAATACCGTGTGAATTGGCTGTGGTAGAGCCTTTGAGATAGGTTACACTATTATGATCTAAGGGTCTGTCGAAAAATAACCTGTACATTTGACTTGCCCTTTTTCGCCCCGGCCGCGTTGCCGGAACCCTTGAATACTACAAGTATTCGCGGAACCCGGCGCCTTGCCGGGACACAAAATTGCTGCGCCAACTGCACACTTTATTTCCCGACAGACCCTTATATGTTTGCCAGAAGGGTTTCATCAAGGAGCATCACGGTGGTGTTGTCCTTCTCTCGCCGGGCAATCTGGTCCACGTATTGGGACCGCGACGCACCGGTGTGACTCTCTACGAACGAGCCGATGAATTCGACAGAGAGGATCTCATCGACCACCAGGCCCATCCGGTGATCCTCCCACTGGACGACGATCACCATGTCGCGGACCTCCGACGCCCCTGCCTCCGTGCGGTCCGGCAGGCCGAACAGAATGCGCAGGTCCGCGAGGGAGATCATTCCGTCCCGAAACCGCGTCACGCCCCGCATGTAGGGAGGGTCTCCCACAATCGGCGTGGCGTGGTCAAAAATCTCGATCGAAAGTACGTTCTGGCTGTTGATTCCATACGCGACGCCGTCCAGCGTGAACAAGATCCAGGGCAGATCGCCCACTTCCAGAGACGCCTGCTCCTCCGCTTCTTCCGTCGTCAGCGTCTGAACCATCTGCTCACTCACTCGGAAAACCTCCCTCGGATATCTCAATCGTTGGTGACACCCATTTTAACACTTGGTGACACCTGAACCATACCTGAGCCGTTTTATATTATATCGAAACAAAACGGAGTTTTCTTCAACAGAGGCGTTTCAAGACTCCAAGGGGGTAGCTGGATGCAGACCACACCGCGGTCCATGTCCCAGCCTCCCCCTTGGAGACGAGCATATCCGATCCACTACCACAATATGTAGTGTCTGCCTACAAGATGTGGTATGAAAAAAGTCGAAAAATGCAGGCGCCCGCACCCGCTACGGCGAAGCCTCGCCAAAACTGCCGGCCAAAGCAGATACATCACTGCTCTCACTATTCATAGTATCGTAACATATAAGGTAAATATTTACATCAAAAAGAAAAATTTTCCTTTTTGTGAAAAAATTTTTCTCCCCATGCCCTCCTCCTGTACCTACGGCGCCGCCAGAGCGGAAAATTTCTCACAGTTTTTGAGGCCGCTCCAAAAGAAAATGACAAGAACCCCTTGCAAATATAAAAAATTGTGGTATAATGAGTTCCGTTGGATAGTGAGCCGTCTGTAAGAGTGGGGATTCCCCACTCTTTCTTCTTGGGATACCGGAGTACACTAATTTTTTCCAGTTTAGGCGAGCAACCTTACGGATTATCAACGATTTGAGGCGATTTTTTGATATGAGCAAAGTGGAGCGTCTTGTGACGGCGCTGGCGGAGCCGGCGGCGGCGGCGGCGGGGTGCGAGCTCTGGGACGTCGAATTTGTCCGGGAGGGGGGCCGCGCCGTGCTCAGGGTATACATCGATCGCGCGGGCGGCGTGGGCACCCAGCACTGTGAAGCGGTCAGCCGGGCGTTAGAGCCTCTGCTCGACGAGGCCGATCCCATCCCCGGGTCCTATACGTTGGAGGTCTCCTCCACCGGTCCGGAGCGGCCCCTGCGGCGCGATTCCGACTTTGCCCGGTTCATCGGCCACGCCGTGTCGGTACGCCTATACGCGCCGCGCGACGGCGCGCGCGAGTTTGTCGGCACGCTCTCTCACCACGACGGACAGACCGTCACGCTGGACGACGGCGCGCTGGTCTTCAACAAAAAAGACGTCGCTCTGGTCCGCCTCTATGTCGAGTGGGGCGACGCCCTGTGAGCCCCGGAGCGGAAATAAACGACATTTTAAATAAGTCGGGGGAGATTGCTGCCATATGAACGCCGAGTTTTTTGACGCCATCGCGCAGATCGAGCGCGAAAAAGGAATCCCGCGTACCTTCATGCACGAAAAAATTTCCCAGGCCCTGGTCACCGCCTACAAACGCGACAACGCCGGCATCTCCGAAAACATCGTGGTGGAACTCGACGATACGCGCAAAGAGGTGCACATGTATCTGCAAAAAACCGTCGTCGAAGAGGTGACCAACCCGGCGCTGGAGCTCTCCCGGGAGCAGGCGCGGGAGATATCGCCCACCTCCGACGTGGGCGACGTCGTACCGATTCCCGTCGAGACGCGGAATTTTGGCCGGATCGCGGCGCAGACCGCGAAGCAAGTCATCATCCAGGGCATTCGCGAGGCGGAACACGGACTCGTATACCAGGAGTTCAACTCCAAGGAACATGAGATTTTGAGCGCCCAGGTCAGCCGATTCGACGTCCGCAACGGCGGTGTCGTGATGGAGATTGGTGGGAGCAAGGGCGACAAAACCGAGGCCATCTTGATGCCGGGCGAACAAATACGGGAAGAGATGTTGAACATCGGCGACCGGGTAAAAGTCTACGTGGTGGAAGTCCGCAAGTCCTCCCGCGGGCCGCTGATCCTGATCTCGCGCACCCACCCGGGCCTCGTGCGGCGGCTCTTTGAGCTTGAAATCCCGGAGATTCACGACGGCGTTGTGGAGATCCGGAGCATCGCGCGCGAGGCGGGACACCGCACGAAGATCGCCATCAGTTCTAATGACGCCAACGTCGATCCCATTGGCGCCTGCATCGGCCCGCGCGGCGCGCGCGTCGGCGGTATCGTTGAGGAACTGCGCGGGGAAAAGATCGATATCATCAAGTACAACGACGACCCGGTCGAGTTTGTAACCGCCTCTATGGCACTGGCCGATGTAGTCCACGCCGAAATTTTGGACGACGGCAAATCCTGCCGCGTGGTCGTCCCGGACGACCAGCTCTCACTTGCGATCGGCAAGGAGGGGCAAAATGCCCGCCTGGCCGCCAAGCTCACGGGTTTCAAGATCGACATCCGCTCCAAAAGCCAGTGGGAAGCGGAGACAGCCGCCCAGCAAGCATAACTGCGCCGCCCGGCGGGCATAAAAAAGCCGCTTTTGTCGGAGGATGTTATGGTAAAGGTGAGAAAAATACCCATGCGCCAGTGTGTCGGGTGCCGTGTCATGAAGCCGAAGCGCGAACTCATCCGTGCGGTGCGCGCGCCCACGGGGGAGATATCCCTAGATTTCCACGGCAAAAAGCCGGGACGGGGCGCGTACGTTTGCCCGGACATGGCTTGCCTGGCCCGTGCCAAGAAGGTGCGCGCGTTGGAGCGCGTCTTTGGAGTCCCGGTGCCCGACGAGGTCTTTGAGGCGTTGAGGCGGCAGATGACGGCGCCGGATCATGACGACTAATCCGCTCGGACTGTTGGGCCTCGCGCGCCGCGCCGGCCGGCTTGCACTGGGGGCCCGGGCCGTTGAAGGTGAACTGCGGCACAGGCGCGCGGTGCTGCTGCTGCTGGCAAGCGACGCCGGCGCGGATGCGGTGCGCCGCGCGGCGCGTCTGGTCGAAGGAGCGGGCGGTCCGCCGTGTCTCACATTGCCGTACACAAAAGAGGAGTGGGGACGCGCCATGGGCCGCGACGTCTGCGCGCTGGGCGCTCTGACCGACAAGGGCCTGGCCGCGGCACTGAAACAGTCCATCGAGTCCGCTTCTTCCATCGATTCCCACTGAAAGCCGCATGGGCCGGCGTATTCCATCCATCCGATGAACCATACATGAGGGGGCACAGATATGAGCAATTTGATCAAATACCGGGTGCACGAGGTGGCCAAGGATTTTGGACTTCCTTCAAAGAAGGTGTCCGATATCATGACCAAATACCTGACGCCGCCCAAAAACCATATGCAGGTACTCACTGACGAGGAACTCAATGTCATCTTCGACGAGATCACGCAGACTCACCAGATTGAGAACATTGAGATCGTTTTCTCCAAGACGTACAAAGAGCCGCCGGCCGCCGCTCCGGCTCCGGCCGCAACGCAGCCGGAGGCCGCGCCTGTGCCCGCCGCCGACACGCCGGCTGCGTCGGCGTCTTCCGCCGCGCCGGCCCCCGCCGCCGCTCCGCCGCCAGCCCCCGCGCCGGAGCAGCCCAGGAAGCACGAGCCGCGGGTGCGTATCATTGACACGCGCGGCGCTACGGTGGATCTCGGTCGGTACGACGAGCGCATTGAACAGCTCGTACCGGAGCGCGCGCAGAATATGAAACGCGGCAAAGAAAAGATCAAGCGCGCGCCCGACAAGAAGTCCGGCATACCCTTCAGCCAGAAGCGCCGTCAGGAGGAACAAGAGCGCATGCGCCGTCTCCAGCTTGAGGCGCTGAAAAAACAGCCCATCAAGGTGCTTATCCCCGATGAGATCTCGGTCTCTGAACTCGCGGCCCGCATGAAGAAAACGGGGACCGAAGTGGTAAAACAGCTCATGAAACTGGGCGTCATGGCCTCCCTGCCGCAGACTATCGACTTCGAAACCGCTTCTCTCGTCGCGATGGAGATGGGCGCACGGGTTGAACGCGAGGTGGTTGTAACGATTGAAGAGAGACTGATCGACGACAGTGCCGACGAGAAAGAGGCGCTCGTACCCCGCGACCCGGTCGTCGTCGTGATGGGCCACGTCGACCATGGAAAGACTTCCCTGCTCGACTATGTCCGCCAGGCCAGCGTGGCCTCCGGCGAGTTCGGCGGCATCACGCAGCATATCGGCGCCTACCGCGTCTCGCTGAACGGCCGGCAGATCACCTTCCTCGACACGCCGGGCCACGCCGCCTTCACCTCCATGCGCATGCGCGGCGCGCAGGTCACGGACATCGCCATTTTGGTGGTGGCTGCCGACGACGGCATCATGCCGCAGACGGTGGAGGCGATCAACCACGCCCGGGCCGCCCGCGTGCCGATCATTGTGGCGATCAACAAGATGGACAGACCCGACGCGACCCCGGACAAGATCATGCAGCAGCTCACGGAACACAATCTGGTGGCCGAGGAGTGGGGCGGCGACACGATCGTCTGTCCGGTCTCGGCAAAGACGGGCACCGGGATCGATCGGCTGCTCGAGATGGTGCTCCTCACCGCAGATATGTGCGATCTCAGGGCCAACCCAAACCGCCCGGCGCGCGGCAGCGTCATCGAGGCGCGGCTCGACAAGGGGCGCGGCCCCGTGGCCACGATGCTCGTGCAAAACGGCACGCTTCGGCAGGGCGACATCCTGATCGCCGGTACTTCGGTGGGCCGTGTGCGCGCCATGACCGACGACAAGGGCCGCAAGATCGAGACGGCCGGGCCCTCCGTGCCGGTGGAGATCATCGGTATGGGCGAAGTGCCGGATGCGGGCGACCAGTTCCATGCCGTGGCCGACGAGCGTATGGCCCGCGAACTCGTCGAACAGCGCAAACATCAGCACAAAGAGGAGACGGCCCGCCCCGTGGGGCAGAAAGTCTCTCTGGAGGATCTGTTCGCGCAGATCCAGGAGGGACAGATCAAAGATTTGAACATCATCGTGAAAGCCGACGTGCAGGGTTCGGCCGAGGCCGTGCGCACATCGCTCGAAAAGCTTTCGACGGACGAGGTCCGGGTCCGGGTGATTCACAGCGCCGTGGGCGCAATCAACGAATCGGACATCCTGTTGGCCGCCACGGCCTCCGCCATTATCATCGGGTTCAACGTCCGGCCGGAGCCGTCAGCCCGCGACAGCGCCGAGCGCGCCCATGTGGACGTGCGCCTCTACCGCGTCATCTACGAGGCGATTGAGGAGATGGAGGCTGCCATGAAGGGTCTGCTCGCGCCGAAGTTCAAAGAGGTCGTGCTGGGACGCGCCGAGGTGCGCCAGGTCTTTAGGGTCACCGGCGTCGGCACGGTGGCGGGCTGTTATGTGCTGGAGGGCAAAATAGTCCGGCTGGCCAAGGCGCGCCTTGTGCGAGGCGGCATCGTCGTGCACGAGGGCGAACTCGCCTCCCTAAAGCGGTTCAAAGACGACGCGCGCGAGGTGGCGGTCGGCTACGAGTGCGGCATCGGCATCGAGCGCTTCAACGACATCAAGGAAGGCGACGTCATCGAGGCCTTTGTGATGGAAGAGATCGAACGATAAATTTCCAATTATTGGATATTATAGTGTTCGGGGGTGAAGGCAGTGCCGGGTACGGGCCGTATGCAGAAGATCAACGAGGAGATCCTGCGGGAACTCTCTCGTCTGGTACAGACGTTGAAAGACCCGCGCATCAGGGGCGTGGTCAGTTTGACCCATGTGGAGACGACGCGAGATCTCTCTCTGGCGCGTGTCTATGTGAGCGCGCTGGGCAGCGGCGTGGACGCCGGGGCCGTGGTGGCCGGGTTCAAATCGGCCGCGGGATACCTGCGCCGGGAACTCGCCGCCGCCCTCTCGCTGCGGCACACGCCGGAGCTGCAGTTCATCGCCGACGACTCGCTCGCCCGCGGGGCGCGGATCCAGCAGATGCTGATCGGCCTTCGGGAGACGGCGGGCGGGGACGCGGATTGAAACAAAATGCGAGACAACTGGCGGCGCCGCGCCGGGCGCCGAACCCTAAGGAGTGCCTTATATGCCAAATACAGACGCAGACACCGCGTATCGCATGATCACGGTCGCGGAGGCGGCCGAGCAGCTCACGGCGATGGACACGGTTTTTGTCCTGACCCACCAGCGCCCTGACGGGGATACGCTGGGCAGCGCCGCCGCCCTGTGCGCCGGACTCCGTTCGCTGGGCAAAACGGCGTATGTGTTGGAAAACCCGGAGGTCACCGCCCGCTATGCCCCCTATGTCGCCGACTACCTCTGGCCGGGCGCGCCGCCGGAAAACGCCGTGTTGGTTGCGGTCGACGTGGCCGCGCCGACGCTGCTGCCCAAGGTATATGAATCCTGGGAGAACCGCATCACGCTGGTGATCGACCACCACGAGACCAACAGCGGGTTTGGCCGGTTTGGCTGCGTGCTGCCGGGCCGGGCTTCCACGGGAGAGATCATCTTCGAAGTGCTCGAAACCATGGGTGCCGCTCTCACACAGGCTGTGGCGTTGCCGCTTTATCTGGCCGTGTCTACGGACACCGGCTGTTTTCGTTATTCCAACACGACGTCGCGCACGCATCGTGTAGCCGCCGCCCTGATCGACACCGGCATCCCGTTTGCCGTTGTGAACCTAGAGGTGTTTGAGATCAAGTCGCGCCGGCGCTTCCAGATCGAGGCGCTGGTACTCGGTGAGATGGAGTTCTTTGACGGGGGTGCAACGGCGTTTTGTTATCTCACGATGGAGATGCTTGCGAAGACGCAGGCTGACGAGGACGACATCGACAACATCTCGGCGCTGCCGCGCAAGATGGAGGGCGTCGAGATCGGCGTGACTCTCCGCGAACAGGCCGCCGACCTCTGGAAGATCTCCGTCCGTACCTCGCAGCGCTGGGAGGCGAACCGCATCTGCGCGCAGCGCGGTGGCGGCGGACACCCTCGTGCCGGCGGCTGTCGGTGCCACGGGAATCGGGCGGAGGTGCGCCGGCAGATGCTGGCGGCCGTGGCGGAGGTGAAGGCGCTGCATGGATGGGATCCTGGTCATTGACAAACCGGCGGGCTATACCTCCCACGATGTGGTGGCCCGTTTGCGCGGCCTGCTGAAACAGCGCCGCATCGGACACGGTGGTACTCTGGACCCCCAAGCCACCGGCGTTTTGCCCGTGCTCGTCGGGCGCGCCACGCGCGCCAGCGCGTACTTGCTTGGCGACAAAGAGTACTTGGCTCAGATCGTCTTCGGTGTCGTCACCGATACCCAAGATACGAGCGGCACGGTGGAGCATGTCTCCGACAGGCGGCCCTCACGCGCGGAACTGGAGGCGGCGCTCCCCGCCTTTCGCGGCGAGATCAAGCAAGTGCCTCCGATGGTGTCGGCCGTCAAAGTGGACGGGCACAAGCTCTATGAGCTGGCGCGGCGCGGAGTAACGGTCGAAAGGCCGCCGCGTCCGGTGACCGTCCGCACGCTGGCGCTGGAGGATTTGACGGCGGACGGCTGCACGCTGCGCGTGCGCGCCTCTAAGGGCACCTATGTCCGTACTCTGGCGCACGACCTGGGTCAGGCGCTGGGCTGCGGGGCCGCTCTGTCGGCGTTGCGCCGCACCTACGCCCATCCTTTCTCCCTAGCGGATGCCGTGACCTTGGAGGATGTGGCGGCCGCCGGGAGCGGCGCCGGCGCCCTGCTAAAGCCGGTCGACGTTCTCTTTGCCGATCTCCCCGCTCTGACGGTTGGTCCCCGGGACGAGGCCCGCTGCCGTGTCGGCGCGCCCTTTCCCGCGCCGCCGAAGGCCCCGCCCGCGGGTGCGCTGTGCCGCGTATACGGCGCGGGGGGCGTATTTTTGCTGATAGGCCGTGTGCGTGCGGCGGATCACGGCCACACCGTCCACACGGAAAAGAATTTTTTCGAGGTGAATGCTGATGGATAGCCCCAAAGCGAGCCGCGCCATTGCGCTCGGGTTTTTTGACGGCGTCCACATCGGGCACGGCGTCCTGTTGCGCCGGACCGCCGAGGCGGCGGCGCGCAACGGCGCGCGGCCCTGTGCGCTGACGTTTGACAGTCACCCGGAAGCGCTGATTTTAGATCACGCCATCCCTCTGCTGTGTACCGTCGAGGACAGGGCCGACCTGATTCGCCGCCTGTATGGCATGCAGGAAGTCATCTTTGCGCACTTTGACGACGCGCTGATGCACATGTCGTGGCGCGATTTTTTGCAGGAACTGCTTATTGGCCGGTTTCACGCCACGCATGTGGTGGCAGGCTATGACTTCCACTTCGGCTACCGCGGCGAGGGCAACGCCGCGCTGCTGGCCGACGCTTGCGCGCAGGCGGGGATCGGCTGCGACATCATCCCGCGTGTGGAGCTCAGCGGCATCACCGTCAGTTCCACCTATATTCGCAAACTCGTGGCCCAGGGAGACATAGAACGCGCCCGGCTTTTTCTCGGACACCCCCATTCGCTCTCCGGTTTCGTGGGGCACGGCCGCAAGCTGGCCTCAAGCTGGAACATGCCGACGATCAACTTCCCCCTGCCCGCCGGTATCCAGAGTCCGGCCAAGGGCGTCTATGCCAGCACGGCCTCCTGGGGAGACAACCGCCTCTACCCCGCCGTCACAAACATCGGGACCAGGCCAACCGTGAGCTGCGGCGCGGAAATCGTGGTGGAGACGCATATCCTGGGTTTCACGGGGGACCTCTACGGCCACCGGATCCGGCTGGAGCTCCACAAGTTTCTACGCCCGGAGGCGCGTTTCCACACTCTCGAGGCGTTGACGCGGCAGATCGAGCTGGACATTCGGGAAGCACGGGCGTTCCATCAGATCGCGGACGAGGTTTGACGCGGTCTCGTTTTCCGCAGTGGGAGGTTGCCTTTGGACGGATTGACATTTGGGGAGAAGCCAAAGCGGTTTGTCGCGTATTACCGGCCGCACCGGAAGCTGTTTGCGCTCGACATGATCTGCGCGTTCATGATCGCTCTGGTCGACCTGGCGTTTCCGCTGATCTCGCGTTATGCCATGACGTCGATGCTGCCGGGCCGGCTGTTTGGCCCTTTCTTTGTGCTCATGGGTGCGCTCGTGCTCGTCTATGTGCTGCGCTCGGCCTTCTCCTATATCGTGACGTATTGGGGGCACAGCCTCGGCGTGCTGATGGAGGCCGACATGCGGCGGGACCTGTTTGCGCACATGCAGACGCTCTCGTTTAAGTTTTACGACGCGAACCGCACGGGGCTTCTCATGTCCCGCGTCACAACGGATCTCTTCGACATCACGGAATTGGCCCACCACGGGCCTGAGGACGTGTTCATCTCGCTCGTCACCATTTTGGGCGCCTTCGGCATCATGCTGGGCATCAACTGGAAGCTCGCGCTGGTGCTCATCCTGCTGGTGCCGGTGGGGTTGGCCTTTACCTATCTCCAGCGTCGGCGGATGATGTCCGCCTCCCGCCGCGTCAAGGAGCGTGTGGCCGGCATCAACGCAGGCATCGAATCCAGCATCTCCGGAGCGCGGGTGGCCAAGGCCTTTACCAACGAGCGCTTTGAGGTACAGAAATTCAACGAGAGCAACGAGGGTTTCAAACGCGCCAAAGGCGGTTTTTATTCGGCGATGGCCGTCTTTCACAGTGGAATGGAATTTTTTACCAATTTATTCAATGTAGCGGTCATCGCGATGGGCGGCTATTTTATCATGCGTGAGGAACTGGACTACGTGGGGCTCATGACTTTTGCACTCTATGTGTCGGCGTTTTTGCAGCCCATCCGGCGGCTGTCGCAGTTTGTGGAGCAGTTCACAAACGGCATGGCTGGTTTCGCCCGCTTCAGCGAGCTGATGCACGAAAAGCCGGAGATCGTGGATCGCCCGGGGGCTTTTACGCTCCGGCAGGTGAAGGGAGACATTGCGTTTCAAAACGTCTCCTTCTCTTATGACGACAAGACAAAAGTGCTCAAAAACCTGGACCTCACGGTAGCGGCGGGCCGGACGCTGGCGCTGGTCGGTCCGTCGGGCGGCGGGAAGACAACGCTGTGCCACCTGATTCCGCGTTTTTACGAGGTGTCGGCGGGACAAATCACGCTGGACGGGGTCGATATCCGAGACATCACGCTGGAGAGCCTGCGCGCGCACGTCGGCATCGTGTCGCAGGATGTCTTCCTCTTTGCCGGTACGATCATGGAGAACATCCGCTATGGGCGGATGGACGCGACGGACGACGAGATTGTGGAGGCCGCGCTGCGGGCGGAGATCCATGACATGATCATGGAGATGGAAAACGGCTATCAGACGGAAGTCGGCGAACGAGGCGTTCGCCTCTCGGGCGGGCAGAAGCAGCGGATCAGCATCGCCCGCATCTTTCTCAAGAACCCGCCGATCCTCATCTTGGACGAGGCCACCTCCGCACTGGACACACTGACGGAGACGCGGATTCAAAAGAGCTTCGAGGCTCTGTCTGCGGGCCGAACCACTCTTGTCATCGCTCACCGGCTTTCCACGGTCAAGAACGCCGATGAGATCATTGTCATCGACGAAGAGGGCGTCCGCGAACGCGGCCGCCACGACACGCTGCTTGCCCTGGACGGCCTGTATGCCTCGCTGTATAGGACACAGTTGACGACAGAGCGATGAAATTTGACGCGGGAGGCGTCCTTTTGTATGGGGACGACTGGGGTGACGGGTATGCGGGAGATTGAAGCTGCCGCGGTGACACGGGCGGTGGAGACGCTTTGTATCGAAAGCAACGTGCGTCTTGGGGCGGACATCCGGGCCGCTCTTCGCCGTGCGCACGGCGAAGAGCACGGCGCGCTGCCCCGCGCCGTGCTCGGTATGTTGCTCGAAAACGCCGACGCCGCCGAGGCCGACAATCTTCCCATGTGCCAGGACACGGGACTTGCCACTGTCTTTGTGGCATTGGGGCAGGAGGTACATATTGCGGGCGGCGCGCTGGAGGAGGCCATTCAGGCGGGCGTGGCGCGGGGCTACGAGCGCGGTTTCCTGCGCAAGTCTGTCGTATGCGACCCCATCGATCGGCGCAACACGGGGGACAACACGCCGGCGGTCGTCTATTACAACGTCGTGCCCGGGGATACGCTGACGCTGACGGTGGCGCCCAAGGGGTTCGGCAGTGAGAACATGGGCCGCGTCGCCATGCTGACGCCGGCGGACGGACTGGCCGGCGTCATGGATTTTGTGGTGGACACCGTGCGGCGCGCGGCGTCCAATCCCTGTCCGCCCGTTATCGTGGGTGTGGGTGTGGGCGGCACGATGGACAAGGCGGCTTTGCTGGCCAAGCAGGCGCTGCTGCGTCCCGTCGGTTCTCTGCACCCGGATCCCGTCTGGGCCGAGCGGGAGGCGTCTTTATTGCGCGACATCAACGCCTTGGGCATCGGCCCCGCCGGCTTCGGCGGCCAAACCACCGCCCTGGCCGTCCACATCCTGCCCCACCCCACCCACATCGCAGGCCTCCCCGTGGCCGTCAACATTGGCTGCCACGCCACAAGGCACAGCAGTGTGGAATTATAGAGTGTGGAAAGAAACATGTACATGTTTCCTTCCCACCCCGCCCGTATCGCAGGCCTCCCCGTGGCCGTCAACATTGGCTGCCACGCCACGAGGCATAGCAGTGTGGCGTTATAGAGTGTAGTGTGGATAGGGGGGAACTGTATGTTGCAGCGTATCACCGCGCCGCTTTTGGATGAGGTGATTGGGCGGTTGCACAGTGGAGATATGCTGGCGGTGAGCGGCGTCGTCTATACCGGACGGGACGCCGCCCACAGGCGGATGACGGAGGCCGTCGCACGGGGGGAGGCGCTCCCCTTCGATCCGAAGGGGCAGATCATCTACTACGCCGGCCCCTGCCCCGCCCCGCCGGGCCGGGTGATCGGCTCCATCGGCCCCACCACCAGCGGACGTATGGACGCCTACGCGCCCGCGCTGATCCGGTACGGTCTGAAAGTTATGATTGGCAAAGGCCTGCGCAGCCCGGAAGTCGTCGAGGCCATACGAACCTGCAGCGGCGTCTATTTCGCCGCCGTCGGCGGCGCCGCCGCGCTGATGAGCCGCTGTGTCAGACAGGCGGAGGTCATAGCCTACCCAGAGCTCGGCACGGAGGCCATCCGCCGTTTGGTCGTCGAGGACCTCCCTGTCGTCGTGGCCGTCGACTGCCACGGAGGCAGTCTATACGAGGCTACCCGTGAAGATGCGCCGCAACTTTTTTGTCCTCGCGCTTGATGTGACTGACCAGCCAGTCGCCGATGCTGGCGTTTACCTTCCCCACCAGCGCGATTGTGGGGCCTTCTGTTTTGAGCCGCCGGCTCAAGTCGGCCACCACCGCTTTAAACCCGTCGTGGAGTCTCTTATGGTTTGTGTAGTCCGGATAGTGATGCTGTACCTGCAGCTTTTCTTCGTCCGCAAAGTGCTTGGCCGTGTAGTGCGATAAGAAATCCAACGTCTCATTCAGCGCCGCGCGGCCTTTTCCGCTGGAGCACGCCGCCAACAGGTTGTTGATTGCCTGGATCAGCTCCTTGTGCTGTGTGTCGATCAACGCATACCCTGTTTCCAGGTCCTGACTCCATGTGTATGCCAACTGTGGTCACTCCCTTATTTGGGCGTCCGACAGAAGCGGGGTCGGCATTCCGCCGCCCGCAGCGGCGCCTTGATAGGGCGCCTTGCGTAGCGCCGCGCCCTCAGGAACTGTTAAACAGTCCTTTATATTTATATCATCGATGAGACAGAGCCGCATTTTTAGGGTTTTCCGGAAAAGAGGACGTCCATGGCGGAGATTTATCTGCTGCCTTTGGTCACGCCCCTGCCAGAGGCAAGGTATCGGGCGCTGTTGTCATGCGTATCGGCGGCGCGGCGCAAACGAGTCGAAGCCTTTCGGTTCGAGGCCGACCGCGCGCGGTGTCTGCTGGGCGCCGTGCTGGTGCGCCATCTGGCGGGCCGCGCGGGCCTCTCCCGCGGTGAAGCGCTTACATTCACTTGCAACCACTACGGCAAACCGTACTTCACGGACCGGCACCGGTATTTCAATCTCTCCCACTCCGGAGACTGGATCGTCTGCGGGTGGAGCAGCCGCGAGATCGGGGTCGACGTGCAACACATGGCGCCGACGGCGCCGGACGTCGATCGGCTTGTCTTCCACGAGGTGGAACGCGCGGCGCTGCGGGCCGCGCGGGGCGACGAGGCGCGGCGGGTGCTCTTTTACGACTACTGGACCTTGAAGGAGGCCTACGTCAAGTACCTGGGCACGGGGCTCTCCACCCCGTTGCGCTCGCTCTGTTTTCACTTGCCCCCCGGCGGCGGCGCCCATTGCGAGGGCCTCGGCGACACGCCGCGCTTTTTCCGCCGCGACGTCGACCCAGCCCACAAACTGGCCGTCTGCACCGAAGACGACGGCGTTGATTTTTGCTCCCTGACCATTGAGCAATTGTCGGACGGCGACGGATAAGCAGTCAAAGGCCCACTATATGTTGTGGCTTCACACAACATATAGTGGGCCTTTGGTGTCCGCGTGATGTTCGTAGGGGCTCAATTTTTTTCTTCCTCTGTACCCGCTTCCTCTACAGTACTCGGTTCGTCCGGCAGCAAGGCAGGCCCGGCGTCCACTTGCCACTCGCCTTGCGTTTCGATCACATCCGGGGATGCATCATAGGTGTATGGCTGGACCGGAGCGACCGCGGCGGCGAGGGCGATGAGCTTTTGTTTTTGGATAAGCCAACCCAGCGCGGCGAGAATCACGGCGTAGATGACATAAATGAGGGAGCTCTGCATGAAGTCGTTGAGGATGTTCATTGTGTAAGGAGATAGATCTACGCCGGTGTCTACGGCTTCCTTCAGGCTTTTGACCAACTCGTTGGCGAAGAGAACCGCGCACACAAGAAGACCCGCAGCCAACAGGAACAGAAAGATGCCGAAAATGGAGACCTTCGATTTTTTCATCGTGTCTTTCCTCTCTGCTTTCGCATAAAATGCGCCTACCACGCCCAAATTGTACTACATCCCTGGCCGGCTGTCAATCTGCCTATGATATTTCTCATAAAATTCACATTTTGTCCAAACACTGTTTTCTTTTTTTCTTTATAATCGAAACCAAGAATTTATGAATCCATGCTGAGGGGGAGTTTTGTGAATCCGTCGGTTCCCGCGCCAGAGGGCATGCCGGAGGTCGGCGCCGTTGCGCCGGTCAGAAAGACCGGACGCAAAAAAGGCAAGCGCCTCAAAAAGATTCTCATAGCTGCGGTGGTGCTGGCCGCGGCGGTTGTCCTCGTGTATTTGTGGCGCCACCGCCCGGTGGCCGAGAGCAATACACAATACATAGACAGCACGGTCACGCGCGGCGACATCTCCGTGTCGATCAGCGGACCGGGCGCCATCGCGCCGAACAACCAGTACGAGGTCATCGCCCTGGTGCAGGGAGAGATTTTAGAATCTCCCTTCGAAGAGGGACAAGTGGTCGAAAAGGGGGATATCTTGTACCGGATCGACCCAGAAAACGCGATCAACAACATCGACAAGGCCCAGACGGCGCTGGAGCGGTCCGAACTTTCGTATGAGCAGACGCTGAACGGCACCAAGGTTGACTATCCGAATATCACCGCCTCCATCGGCGGCATCATCACGATGCTCTATGTGGAAGACGGTGACAACATCCAGACCGGCGGCCGCGTGGCCGACATCGTGGACAGCGACCATTTGCTGCTCACGCTGCCCTTCAACGAGGGCGACGCCACCGCGCTGACGGTGGGCGCCGCCGCCCGGGTGTACCTTGAGGACAGCGACATCGCCATCGCCGGCTCGGTACGCCGCGTGTACGACGCCGTCTCCGTCTCCGCCACCGGCGCGCCGGTGCGCAGCGTGGAGATCCTGCTCGACAATCCGGGCGCCGTTGGCGAGGGGGACCGCGCGACGGCGCTTGTGGGCAGCATCGCCTGCAACGATGCCGGGATCATCGGCTATCTCGACACCAAGACAGTGACGGCCCGATCCGGCGGTAAGATTCAGGGGCTCACCGTGCGTCAGGGCGACCGCGTCTCCGCCGGCCAGCGGCTGGCCGTGGTCACCTTTGACGCCGGCAGTTCCACGGAACTGCAGATCCGCTCGGCTTCCCTGGGTGTCAAGGACGCCCAGCTCAACCTGGAAAACGCCGAGGCGCAGCTTGACGACTATGTGATCACCGCCCCCATCAGCGGGACAGTGCTCAAAAAGACCTCGAAGGCGGGCGACACGCTGGACACGACAAATACACGCACCGTGATGGCGATCATCGCCGACATGTCACAGGTGACATTCGACATCAGTGTCGATGAGCTGGACATCAGCAGCGTCGAAGTGGGCCAGACGGTGGAGGTGACCGCCGACGCGCTGCCGAGCAGCGTTTTCGTGGGAAGGGTCGACAGCATCAGCATGCTGGGAACCACACAAAACGGCGTCACCACCTATCCGGTGAAGGTGGTCATCGAGGACCACGAGGGTCTGCTGCCCGGGATGAACGTGAATGGGGCCATCTTGTTTGAGACGGCGGAAAATGTGCTGCGCGTACCCGCCGCCGCCGTGATCCGCGGCAACTTCGTGCTGCTGAAGCTCACGGAGGGCCAGACGGAGGAGGCGGCGCGGCAGGAGCACGCGCTGTCATCGGCGCCCGCCGCAGACGGCGGCCGTGCTCCCTTTGGCGGCGGCACAGGCGCCGCGGACGGTGATGCCCCCGCCGGCGCGCCGTCCGGCCGCGGTGCCTATGGCGGCGGCGCGGACGCTGCGGACGGCGGTGCCCCCGCCGGTGCGCCGCCCGGCCGCGGTACCTATGGCGGCGGCGCGGACGCTGCGGACAGCAATGCCCCCGCCGGTGCGCCGCCCGACCGCGGTGCTTATGGCGGCGGCGCGGACGCTGCGGACAGCGATGCCCCCGCCGGCGAAAGGCCCGCGGCCAACCGGGCGGAAGCCCCGGCCGGTTATGTCTACATCCAGGTGCGTACAGGGATCAACGACGACACATGGATCGAGATTACGGACGGCCTGCGCGAGGGCGACGTAGTCGCGACACAGGTCAATATCTCAAGCACAAGCAACGGCTTCCTCGGCATGCAGAGCATGGGCGGCGGTGGTATGATGAGCGGCGGCGCCCGACCGGCCATGCCGGCCGGCGGAAACGCCACCTTTAGTCGCGGAGGCTGACGCCGATGATTATATTGGAAGATATTTACAAAATATACAACACCGGGGAAAACGAAGTTCGCGCGGTAGACGGCATCTCCCTGACGATCCAAAAGGGCGAATATGTGGCGATTGTCGGGCAGTCCGGTTCCGGCAAATCGACGCTGATGAACATCATCGGTTGTCTCGACGTGCCGACCGCGGGCAGTTACCTGCTGGACGGTGAGGACGTCGGGGCGCTGTCCGACAACAAGTTGGCCGACATCCGCAACCGACGTCTCGGCTTTGTCTTCCAGCAGTACAACCTCATCGCCAAGCTGAACGTACTGGAGAACGTAGAACTGCCGCTCCAATATGGCGGATACTCCGCGCGGCGGCGGCGGGAGAAGGCGGAGGAGGCGCTCGCGCACGTCGGCCTGCAGGACCGGCTGCATCACCTGCCTTCCCAACTCTCCGGCGGTCAGCAGCAGCGCGTGTCGATCGCCCGGGCATTGGTGGGCGACCCCTCCGTCATCCTGGCCGACGAACCTACGGGCGCATTGGATTCGCGGACGGGGCTTGAAGTGCTCCAGTTTTTGCGCGACCTGAACATGCAGGGTAACACGATCGTACTCATCACCCACGACAGCAAGATTGCCTCGATGGCCCGGCGCGTGGTCGGTATCAGCGACGGGAAGGTCGTCTCCGACGAACCGGTGGCCGCGCCGCCGTCTTAAAGCCGGAGGCGCCGGCGGACGGCCCGGGCGTTTGCGCAGATTTGGCCATTGGGATTGGTAATTTGGATTGAGATTTCCCCGAGGGTACAGGGAGGAACCAGATGGATATCAAACAATATTTTCTGCTGGCGCTGAAGAGCATCCGAACCAGCAAGCTCCGCTCCTTTCTCACGATGCTGGGCATCATCATCGGCGTGGCCTCCGTCATTGTGCTCGTCAGCCTGATGAGCAGTTTTTCCGGCGAGATGTCCTCCACCTTCGAGAGTTTCGGCGCGCATCTGATCACAGTCAACGTCTTTGGCCGTTCCTCAAACCGCACCGTCTCGGCCGACGATCTCTACGAGTGGGTGGATACCTACCCCGAACAGCTCCGTTTCGTTTCCCCATATGTGGCCTCCAGCGTGACGATGAAAAACGGCGCCAACAGCCTTACGACCACGCTGAGCGGTACAGGCGAGGATTATGACAAGATCCGCAACAAAGAGGTAGAAAATGGGCGGTTTCTGGGGTATATCGATATGGAACGGCGCCAAAAGGTCTGCGTAATCGGGAGCTATGTCGCCGCGGAGCTCTTCGGTGAGGACGACCCCGTCGGCCAGCAGGTGCGCCTCGGCGGCGACATCTTCGATGTCGTTGGGGTGCTCAAGGAGACGGGGGGCGGTACGCAGGGCGGGGACGACGACTGCGTCTTCATCCCGTACACGCTGGCGTTGCGCATGTTTCGGCAGATGGGCGGCACTTACTACCTCTCGGCTTCCGACGGCGACCAAGTGGAGCCGGCGGTCACGCTGCTGAAAAGCAGGCTCTACCAGGTCTACCAGAGCGAGGACGCCTACCGCGTCACCAGTATGAACGAGATGCTGGAGCAGGTGAACGAACTGCTCGGGATGATGAGCTCCATCTTGGTCGGCATCGCGGCGATCTCGCTGCTGGTCGGCGGCATCGGCATCATGAACATCATGCTGGTGTCTGTGACGGAGCGCACGCGGGAGATTGGCATCCGCAAATCGCTGGGCGCCAAACGCCGCGATATCCGCGGCCAGTTCATCATCGAGGCGGCGGTCACAAGCGCGCTGGGCGGCACATTGGGGATCTTACTTGGCATGACAGGGGCTTATCTCGTCGGCCGTCTCATCGGCTTCACCGTGGTTCCCACCCCCACCGCCGTCCTGATGGCATTCTCTGTCTCCGCCGGCATCGGCATCATTTTTGGCTACTTCCCCGCTTCCAAGGCTTCCAAACTGAATCCCATCGACGCGCTGCGTTATGAGTAAAGAAACAAACGGGGGGATCCGTCCATGAAGAAAAGTCGAAGAAGGATATTTGCGTTTTGTTTGGCGGCGGCGGTGCTGGCGGGCGGCGTCACGGCCGCGGCCGCGCCGCCGGAGCAGCCGGAGTCGGACATCCGGCAGATCATGTCCCTGCTGAACGTCATGCACGGCTACCCGAACGGGGACTTCGGCCTCGGCGACAGTTTGACGCGCGCCCAGTTCT
Organism: Oscillospiraceae bacterium; assembly: GCA_031265355.1. Classification (NCBI taxonomy): domain Bacteria; kingdom Bacillati; phylum Bacillota; class Clostridia; order Eubacteriales; family Oscillospiraceae; species Oscillospiraceae bacterium. The sequence goes on from JAISCT010000030.1 coordinate 27,997, forward strand.
CCAAGATGTGCATCGCGCTCTCGCCGATGCGGGACCAGGTGGCGTCCAGTTCGCTGACTTCCCCGTTTAAGGATGTGCCCTACACGCACTGGGCGGCCTCCTATATCCGCGCCGCGTCTCTGGCCGGGTACATGCGGGGTTACCCGAACGGTACGTTTGGGCCGGACCGCACGCTCACGGTGGAGGAGGCGGTCACAGTGGCGCTGCGCCTGCTTGGCTACACGGCGAGCGACTTGACCGGCCCCTACCCGCAGACACAGCTCTCTCTCGCCGCCCGCCTGGAACTGACGGCGGAGATCGACGCCACGCGCGGCCATGTGATCACGCGCGGCGAGGCCATGACGCTGCTCTACACGCTGCTGGACACATCGCAAAAGCAGGGCGGCAAATTGGTCGCCACGCTTGGGTACCAGAGCGTAGTTCTGGACGAGATGCTGGCGGACAAATTTGAGGGCCCCGTCACGTTGGGCGAGAGTCCCGACGCCAGTCTGCGCGCCCTGGGGCTAAGCCCAACCACGCTCTCGCTTCAAAAGGATGGCGCGAGCGCCGCGTCCTCCGCACTGCGGCCCTACGACATCCTTTACCACGTGCCCGGCTACCAGGTCGCGCGGGCCTACTCCACGCGGGTGACAGGTCTCTACGAAAAGGCGCTGCCGAACCGGGACGCGCCGGCTCAGGTCGTCGTGGACGGCGCGACCTACGCGCTGGAGACGGACGAGGCCAAGGCGCTGCTGTCCGTCGCCGGTTCGTTCCGGCCCGGCGAGACGGTGACGCTGCTGATGGGCCGCGAGGGCGTGGCCAACGTCATCCCCGGCGGCGCCGACGACCAGCGCTACATCGGGATCATCACGGCGGCGGAGACGCGCTCCGTGACCGACGCCGCGGGCGTCGTGTCGCAGCGCCGTTTTGTCACCGTTTTGCTCGACACCGGGGAGACCCGGGAACTCACCGCGGAGCGCGACTGGTCCGACAGCATCAGTCTGGCGGTGCAGCTCCGCTACGAGGACGGGACGCCGAAGGTGCAGACGCTGACGCGCTACAACAGCAGCTCGCCCGGCCTGTTTGATCTGGCCGCCGGCCAGCTGGGGAGCCGGACGCTCTCGCCCGACATCATCATCATGGAGCGCGCCAACAAGACCGGGCGCCTGGTGCTGCCGCAGCGGCTGGACGGTGTCCGGCTGACCACGATGCAGGTATATTATCTGGGCGTCGACGCGCAGGGGCGGGTGGATCGGCTCGTGCTGGACGCCGTCACCGGCGATCATCTCTCCTTCGGCCTGCTGCTTTCTAAGACGGAGCTGCCGGGGACAGGGCTGAACATCAGCGCCGCGTACCAATACGACATCGCCGGCCGGCGCGCCACCGCCACCGTAAAAGCGGTCTTCCCGGTGAGCTACGGCCCCTGCTGGTTCTCCTTTGCCGCCGACGGGACGCTGGACGACATCCAAAAGCTTCCTGCCGTGGACGGAGTCATCTCCAACCTCTCGCGGCAGTATCTCGACACCGCCGCCGGCGCGCGCCATCGCATTGCCGACGACGTGTCGGTCTACGTCTACACGCAGGACAAGGGCGGCACATACGTGCTTGGTACCCTCACCCAGGCCCTGAGCCATCCCCTCACGCAGGTCGAGGCCTACTACGACAAACCGCTCGCCGAAGCCGGCTGCGTCCGGCTCATCATCCTCCGGTAGTGCGCACTGCCGCGCGGTAAATTTTGGAAACTTTTCATGTGTCCAACGGCACAGCAAAAGAGGCCCTCTCGGGCCTCTTTTGCTGTGCCGTTGTTATTTCAGTCCGTTCTCGTAGGCTTCGATCATCTTCTTGACCATCTGCCCGCCGATGCTGCCGGCCTGCTGAGCAGTCAGGTCGCCATTGTAACCCTGCTTCAGCGTCACGCCTACATCGGAGGCCGCTTCGATCTTGAAGCGATTCAGCGCTTCCTTCGCGTTCGGAACAAGAGACTTGCTCGCCATGATAGTAGCATCTCCTCGATTTTGATGGGGTCTGCGCCGTATCCGCGCATTGTTATTTTGGCCGCGACTCGCGCCGTTATGCTCCCAAAGTTTCTCCAAATGTGATAATTCTCACCAAAACTCCCCCATCCGGCGTTTGCGCAAGCGGCGCGGACGGCGGTCCAGGCCATATATATAGGAGAACCGATTCGTCGTGTAAAAAGCGCTGAAAAGGTATACCTTTCCAGCGCACAGACAACGTGGTGCTTCCCCAAAACCTAATTTTACTATATTACAAAATTTCTTCAAAGTCAATAGACTATTTTGGACTGTTTTCGAAAAACTTTTGCTGAAATTCCAAATTTTGACATATTCTAACAGCGAAAAATCACAAACGTCCCTCTGAAGCGCCACTTTATCAATCTATACGTTTCCGCTGTAGCGAGCAGCTATCATAGAAAGATAGGCAGCGGCGTTACGGAAATATGCGACAAAAATTGGAACTTCTGTCACAAAGACAAAAATTCTGTCGGTGTTAGGATAAACGCTTCATCTGGATAATGCTTTTTGTTCCCAGTCACAAGATAAGCTCCCGCGCTCTTTGCCGTGTCATAGAATACTCGGTCGTCCTCGTCAACCATATCGCGAGTGCCTGGGGTCGGCTCTATCCGTTCCCCATATTCCTGAATAACTTCAAGTACTTTTACTACTTCATTGGCTGGGATTCGCAAACGCGGTCTGAATAAGACATCATTGTATTCCGCAAGGATTCCTGAACTGTATGCCAATTTCAGCGTTTCTGTCAGAAACATTTTGTATATCTTCGCAGGGTTTCCAAGTGGTGAGAGCAAAGCCGACACAATGATATTCGTATCAAGCACGACAAGAACGCTCGTCATCCTCCCGCCCTTGCCTTGCGGGCTGCCGCAATTTCTGCGTCAATGTCATCCATCGTCATTTTATCCATTTCATTTTGGATAGACGTTTGCCAGATGCGTTCGGAAGCCGTCATCGCCTCTGCCATCGTCACCCTGCGGTTGCCGCCCGCCGCGTCCAGAGAAATTTCAAACGGGATTTTCTTTTGCCTGACAGCCTGACGCACAAATATAGTAACTGCTGTGGTCAGGTTCATACCAAGGGCATTAAAAACTATGTCGGCTTCGTCTTTCAAACTGCGGTCTATTCGAATGCTTAAATTCGTTGTTTCTGTCATCAAAATCACTCCATTCACGATTCTGCTCTTATTATAGCAGAATATTCTGTACCGTGTCAAGACATAGCACAGAATATTCTGTGCTATGTCTAATTCCACTACGCCCCACCTCTGCATCAATTATTCCCTTTGCTCATAAAGCGCGAATATTATTTGTGATGTAATAATTGGGAATCATGCAGAGATTTTTAGAGAGCAAGCCCAAATATTCTATTGACTCTAAAGAATTTTTGTAATATAATGACCTAAAATCTAAAAAATATCTACATGAAATGTAACAGGAGGCGTTTTTTATGAAGTTCAATAGGATTTTCCGGGTAACAGTGTCCGCCATCTTGGCGCTTGTGATGGTTGTCCAAGCTGCGGGGCCGTGTTTTGCGGCTTCCGTGACCGAGCGAGCCGTTCGCGACGCCCAGATTGGCGGCGAGCGCAGCAGGCTGTTTAACGACGGCTGGCGGTTTCAGATCGATAACAGCGGCACGGACGCGGCGCTGTCGGCCGTGGATTACGACGATGCGGCGTGGGACGAAGTGACCCTGCCGCATGATTGGCTGATTCAGCAGATCAAAGACAACAGCATCGCCGGCCTCTATAAAACGGATATAGGCTGGTACCGCAAGACATTTTATCTTCCGAGCGGCACGCGGGGAAAGAACGTCGCGATGCGTTTTGACGGCGTGTACATGGATTCAACGGTGTTCGTCAATGGGGTGCAGGTCGGCAATTGGCCCAATGGGTACAACACCTTTGAGTTCGACATAACCCCGCACTTGAATTTCGGCAATGTACCCAATGTCGTCGCGGTAAAAATCAACTACGAAGATCCGAACACACGGTGGTATTCCGGGGCGGGCATTTACCGCGACGTCTATCTGACTGTTACAGACCCGGTGAAGGTTAACTTTAACGGCACGTATATTTCGACAAACGGAAGCGCGGTCACGGTGGACACGGAGGTTCGCAACGCGTCGGACAGCGCCAGGAACGTACAGGTGGCGCAGACGGTGCTGGACGCGTCGGGCAGCCCTGTCGCGACGAATACATCGGCGGCGTTCCAAGTGGCGGCGGGAGCGATCGTCACAGATCAGCAGGTGCTAAACGTCCCGTCTCCGCACCTGTGGAACTTGGACGATACATATCTGTACACAATGAAGACGGAAGTCAAGGACGTGAACGGAACCGTGCTGGACACATACCTGTCCGTTTTCGGCTTTCGCACGATCAGGCTGGATCCGAACGAGGGCTTTTTCCTGAACGGTCAGTACATGAAGCTGAAGGGCGTGTGTATGCACCACGACTTGGGAGCGCTCGGTTCCGCCATGAACTATCGGGCGCTTGAGCGCAATCTTCAGATTATGAAAGACATGGGCGTGAACGCAGTACGCACGTCGCACAATATGCCTGCGCCGCAATTTGTGGATATATGCGACAGGCTTGGCATACTGCTTTTCAGCGAGGCGTTTGACGTATGGACATGGGCCAAAAAAAGCAAAGACTACGCTCGCTTCTTTGACGTGACGTCAACGGCCGATCTGAGCCTTATCCCGAACGCGGGCGCGCAGGCTAAATGGTCCGAGGTTGACGTGCGCAACTGGGTGCGCCGCGACCGCAACCACCCCTCCATGATCCTGTGGAGCATCGGCAACGAGATAGGCGATCAGACGGTCGCGTCCGGCCAGCAGACGACGAGAAACCTCGTATCGTGGGTTGAGAGCGAAGATCCGCGCGGCAACGCCTACCCGACCGTCGCAACCTGTTCTATGGACATTGTTCGCGACGAGACCGTGCGCGCCATGAATTTCGCGGAGCTTGACGTGATAGGCTATAACTATTCCGAGGCGGCGTATGACGCCGACCACGCGGATCATCCTGACAAGATTCTGTTTGGCAGCGAGACGTCTTCCGCCCGGCGCAGCCGCGGGGTTTACATTGCGGCTGACGGCCAGCGCTCAAATTACAGCATCGCCGGGACGAGCGGCGATTTGGAGAGCCGGTGGGCGGTGGATCGCGACCGCAAGTTTATTCTCGGACAGTTCGTCTGGACGGGCATCGACTACATAGGCGAATCGGCGACAAAAGTTTCGCATTTCGGTACGGTGGACACGGCCGGTCTTCCGACGGACGCGTTCTATTTCTATCAGTCGGTCTGGTCCGACAAACCGATGGCTCACCTGCTTCCCTACTGGTCCGACAGCTTGGGAGACACGATAAAAGTGTGGGCATACTCGACGCAGGACAACGTGGAGCTGTTTAAAGACGGCGTCTCACTCGGAACAAGAACCGTTAATCACGCTTCGAGTTCCGTGCTTCACGCCGAGTGGGATGTCCCTTACTCGCCGGGCGTGGTTACGCTTAAAGCCTATGACGAGGGCGGAAACGTCGTAGCGACGGACGAAATATCGTCGTTCGGGCCGCCGGCTTCCGTGGCGCTTTCGGCCGACCGCGCGTCCATCACGGCGGACGGCAAGGATCTTATATATGTGACAGCGAGCATAGTGGACGCTTCGGGCCACTTCGTCGCCGACAGCGAAGCGGAAGTGACGTTCAAAGTAACCGGGGCGGGCAGCCTTGTGGGAACAGACAACGGAAATACGGTCGATTACGACTCATACCAGTCCCCGATACGCAAAGCCTTTTCGGGGCAAGTGGTCGCGATCGTGCAGTCGGATGGGCGCCCCGGCCCAATCACGATAACCGCCGAAGGCGACGGACTCAGCGCGGGCCTTGTCACAGTAGCTTCCGTGCGCAATCAGGCGATCACAGGGGTCGCGCTTTCAGGGATCGACGGAATCGGCGCCATAACGTCGCCGCGGGGAAAACTCGCAATGATGGCGGACGTACAGCCCTCAACCGCAGATTGCGAATCTGTATCTTACATCGTCACGGAACCTGACGGCAGCCCTACGGACAAGGCCGTGATAAATAAGAACGGGGTATTGGAAGCGCTTAAAAACGGTCAGGTCAAGGTAACCGCGATCGCCGAGGACGGTTCGGGGATGTCGGGCAGCGCGGTTGTGGCCATATCGGGGCAGGAGGCTTTCACGCCTGTCAGTGGAATCACGGTTTTTGCCCCGTCAAACTTCATAGAAGTCCGCCACGGAACGCTGCAAATGAGCGCGGACGTGGCGCCTGCGGACGCTTCGCTCAGACGGGTAGTTTGGTCCGTAGAGAGCGCCGATGATCCGTCCGCCGCGACGATCAGCAGCAGCGGACTGCTACAGGCCGAGTATAACGGGCAGGCGACAGTGCGCGCGACGGCAGCCGACGGCAGCGGCGTTTACGATGAATTCACCGTCACGATCAGCTTGCAGAACATCTTGCCCACGCGCAGCCCCTATATCGCCACGCCGGCCGCTGACTACGCCAACAAGCAAGGCGACTCCATCGTCGTGGAAGAAGACGGGGCGCTGGGCGGCATCGCCGCGGGCAACAGCCTGACCTATGGTCTTTTCGCGTTTGGAAAGGCGGGTACGCAAGAGCTGAAGATAACGGCGGCCACCCCCGGAGAGGCAGGGGCCGACGCGGTGCCGATAGAATTGCACCTCGGCGACCCGAGCGGCGCATTGCTGGCCACGCTCCAGTTTGAAAAAACTGGCGACTATAATGTGTTTGCGGAAAGGACGTTCGCTATTCCGATGCTTCAGGGGAACAGCAATGTGAGCTTCGTGTTCCCAAATGGAGCATTAAGAATCGAGTCCTTTGTGTTCATGCTGCCTCCCGCGCGCGACCCGTACAGGGAGCCTATCCTGGCCACGGCATATGACGCCACTACAAGCAGCACCGTATGGCCGGAGGGCGACGGGTTGGGAGGCTTCATGCCGGGCGACAGCGTGACGTATGAACGCCTGGATTTTGGAGAAGAAGGCGCGGTGCGGATTAAGATGTCGGTATGTAGCCCAGCCGCAATCACACCGATTGAGATCTATCTCGAGGGGCCGAACGGCCCGTTGTTCACTACGCTTATGCTCGCACAAACAGGCAGTTCTTGGAACGTGTATGCGGAGAGGACGTTCGTGATCCCCTTGCTCAAAGACATTCAAAATATAACGTTCCGACTGCCCAACGGAGGCTTTCAGATGAAGTCGTTTGTATTCGAGAAAGCGACATCTAAGCCTTCGTCCCGCGATCCATACGTTTCCACTGTAGCGAGCAGCTATCATGAAAAGATAGGCGGCGGCGTTACAGAAACATGGGACGGCGACGGAGTGGAAGGCTTCGGCACAGGCGACAGCGTGACATACCACTATTTTGTCTTCGGTGACAGCGGCGCGGAAGCGATCCGGATATTCGGAGCCAACGCGGGGACACAGCCCGTGCCCATAAGACTTCATTTGGTCGGAGACGGCGGGCCGGTGCTCGGCACTCTCCTATTCCCGGCAACGGGGAGTAAGGATGCGTTCGTGGGAATGACGTTTGCGCTTCCAAAAATCGTGGGCGATCAAAGCATAAGCTTCGAATTTCCGGAAGGCGGCCCATTTGTACTGAGGGACTTCCTGTTCATGCGGCCCGGATATACCGTCCGCGACCCGTACAGCGTGACGATAGCCGCGTCTTTTGACGGACAGGTCGGCGACAGCCACGAGGAACAGGGGGGCATGGGCGGCTTTTGGCTGGGATCGGGTCTGATATACAGCGGGTTTACGTTCGGAATGAACGGCTCTCAAACGCTCAGATTCACAGGTTCCACTGCGGGCGAGAGCATGCCGGTGGAGATGCGTCTTGGCGGTCCTGACGGCGCGGTGCTTGCGACATTTCAGTTCACTTCGACGGGCGGCTGGGGCCTATGGGTCACCAGGGAGTTTGAGATTCCCAAACTATGGGGCGATCTCGATCTGTGCTTCATATTTCCCAATGGCGCCATGCAGATCAAAGACTTCCAGTTTATAGAAACGGCGCCGCAAGGTTCCGGCTTGACAGCCACGCCGCTTGCGCTTGACACGGCTGGCGGCGCTAAATTCAGCGTTTCGTCCACGATCCACAACTACGACGACGAGATGGCGCCGAGCGTGATCTTTGCGCTTTATAACGAAGACAGGCGGCTTATAGATGTCAAATCGACAAACGGCGTGTCTGTCGCGAAGGGCGCGGACGTGTCGTTCGCGGCGGAGTTCGACGTTCGCGGCGATTTAGACGGCGCGTTTGTTAAGATGTTTGTCTGGGACAGTGAGTACGTGCCGCTGATTGAGGAAATCACTTCTTAAAGATATACGCGACCATAAAAACCTGTATAGGCAGCGCGAAGAGCGGCGGCAGCCACGACACGCCCCAGTCCACAAAAATACCCAGCGTGACGAATAGCGCAACGGCAAGCAGCCACAATCCACCGCTCATCACGCCAAACCGCACGGCTTTCACGGGGTCAACCAATTCATAGTGAAACGTCATAGGTGCTCCAACCTCATGGTGGATCATGGCCTTTAACCACGGCTTTTGCCGTTTTGTTTCGGTGGCGAGCAAAAAGATTACGCCGCAGATGGCGGGGAGCAAAAGCGCCGCTTTCACGCCAATCGCGGCGGACATTTCCCATCCGTCGACCAAGAAAGAGACGACCGAAAGCCCTGCGCCCAAGAAACCCGCCAAGCAGACCGCTCCATAAGCCAGCGCGCGCCCGTGCTTCATTGCGTAATGGGCGGCGGTTTCCTGTGTCAGCCCAAAATAGGTGTAAAGCCCGCAGGCAACGGCAAGCAGCGCGGCGGCGAAGTAATACGTCCCCGCCCCTGCATGGCCAAAGAAAGAAATGAACGCTATGCCCGCGGCGATGAGCAAAGCCCCGGTGGCGGCGGTTATCCCCGCGGCGGTTCGTTTCGTCAGCGGCACTTTTGCCTTCATGTACATCTGCCCGATGGTCTCGGTGCGTTTTTGCTTGGCGACAGCGTCGGCAATGGCGGTAATATCGCCCAACTCTGCAAAGGCTTTTTCAAGCGCCTCATCCCCCGTCATCCCTTTATCCGTGAGTTCCTTTACGCGCTCACGCAGATTCACGGTGATTTCTTCCTTGAAATCACGCAGTTCCGGGGTGTCGTCATAGGCCGCGAACAGGCGTTCAACATAAATTTTCTCTTTCATGGCTCAATCCTCCAATAATTTGTTCAAAAGCGCCTGGGTTTTCAGCCAATCGCTTTTGTTTTGCCGGAAGAGCTCCCGCCCGGCGTCGGTGACGCGGTAGTAGCGGCGGCGGCCGCCCTGGGTTTCATCTCCCCAGTAGGAGGTAATATACCCGCCGTTCTCCAGCCGTTTGTAGCTGGAATACAGCGTCGCCTCCTTGAGTTCAAAGCTTCCGCCCGCTTTGTCGATGATGGTTCGGCGAATTTCATATCCGTAGTTGTCGCCTTTCGCGAGGATGCTGAGCACCACCGTGTCAGTGTGTCCCCGCAAGAGCTCGGACGCGGCGTTCTCTTTCAACGCAGTCACTCCTCGTACAATAAGTTTTGCGAGGGAATTTTTACCGCCGGACTTTCAAGCGTCGATTATATTGTTGCACATATTACTATGATTGTCAATATACTTTGAAGAAAAATTTTTGATCACCCCAAAAACAGGCCCCCGGCTCGCCTTCTCAAAGACGGACTGGGGGCCTGTTTTTAGATATATCTTGCGCGATCAGATAGCATATTCAGCAGAGCGATAGCCTCTATCGATTGAGTGTCGATTGGATATCTACTCGGATACCATTTGCAAATTCAATACCGCTTTCAGTATATTTAACGATTTCCAATTCAGCAAGATGTTTGTATCGTTCAAGATTTGTCTGTCCCATTTCCTTGCTTTGGAATAGATTCGTCAGTAGGATATAATCGTCTGTTGTCATAGCGTTCAAATGCTCATCGCCAATATTTTTTATTAGGGAAAGCATATGCTCATCAAGTATCTTTCCGTTAAGTGTCAGCTTTACGAAATACGCATCCGTACCTTTGAAATCCGGGAGCGGCTTTGCTTCACGGACAGCTAACTCATATATCAGATTCATCCCTTGGCCGGAACGCTCGACAAGCCCACATAACTGAAATATCGACGCTATCAGGGTATTGCGCGGCGACTGCCTATCGAGAATATTCTCTACTGTTATTCCATTCGGTAATCCACCGGGGCTTTCCACCACAAGGCGGTCGCGATATTGACGTACAAATACGCTGCCTGCAAGTTGATAATCTCGGTGCGATACAGCATTTAGCAGAGCTTCCCGAACAACCCGCTCGTTGAACGTGCTAATCGGGAACACAAACAGCCTCTCTTGGTAATGCTGTTTATCGTTCCGAAGATTAACAAGTTCCCAAATGCGGTCAAAATAATTGAAGAACCCTTCAGTGAATTCCTCGCGTTGGGCTGCGGGGCCGGCAGCCTCCGATGAACGGTATTCAAATACGATCTCCGCGCGCCGAAGGTGTTTTCGTAAAGCTTTACGTGTCCCGAACAATATCAGGGCAGCATACGTCACACCATCATCGGTAATTGCGTCACAATCACGGAGCAGTTGCTCTACAGACAGGTTTAGAATGCGTTTATTCTCGCTGTTTTTCGCCCAGGTCTGGCGGAATATATTGATTGCGTTCTCGTCAAGGTCGTCGATAGTTACCCCGTCGCAAATCTCAGCGGAAAAATCGAAGCTGCTTTCGGCGTAAATACTCCGGCGCACACCTTCCGGCATAGCAACAAGACTGTCGCCGACGTACCACCAAGCAATGCCGTCAACCTGAATCGGCAGCCCCAAAGGTCTGCTCGCAACTTCAATAGCGAGGACTCGCTTGTTGTTATCTTCATAAAGCTCGAAATCCACCCCAATTCGAAGTTTATCTATCAGGTCTGCGCGGGTGCGCTCCGGTTGAAGAAACGCCGTTGAACCCACGACTTGCCGTGGACGTTTGTCCGATATGCCAAGGACAAGCTTTCCGCCGCCACAGTTCGCCAGTGCACAGCAAATCTCCGTCGCTTCTTTGAAATTGTCCTTGGTCTTCCACTCTTTGAACTGGTAATGCTCGCCCTCCGGCGCATTCAGCAGTTGCTCTATTGTTTCATGTCGTTTCATTCTACATTCTCTCCACCTGCATACCAATTTTGCGGGATAAGATTTTCGCATGCCCTGCTTACGCTGGGCTTGCGCGGCTTGGAGATTGTCTACTCGACGGATTTCCGTGGTGGGTAGAGTTAATTTCTATTCGTCTTCTTCGCCACCCTCCCCCAAAAAATCCTCGATATATCCCTTGAAGATCATGGCAAGCTCGGCACGGGTAGAAGTTCCCTGCGGTACGGTGGTTGTGTCCGCGCGGCCCTCTATAAGCCCTATAGCAACGGCCCATTTCATGGCACCCAATGCCCAATCTGAAATATTGTTCATATCGGTGTACTTTGACAGATCAGCCGACACACTGATGTCCAGTCCTTTGAATTCGGCGTAGCGGTAAAAAATGGTCACAGCTTGTTCTCGGGTGATGGGATCATCCAAACCAAATTTTCCATTAGAGTATCCAAGGACAATTTTATTTTGATTGGCCCACAGGATGGCCCTGGAATACCACCCATCCGTTTTTACATCCGCAAAAGATATATCACCACTCACTTCCGGCTCATCTTCAAGCCTATACAGTGCCGTCACCAGCATGGCGCGAGACATGGTGACGCCGGGGGAGAATTTTTCTGCCGCTGTACCGATCATCAGGCCGCGTTTGGAGATAAACTGCACAGCCTCATAGAACCAATCGGTATCAACCACATCGACATATGGATTTTCCCAATCTCCTGCCAGTGACGGTTTGGGGTTCGGGACGGTCTTGCCTGTTGACGGATTGGGCGATCTGTCGCCGCCGTCATATGCCCATCGTGCCGTCACTGCTATGTCGTCGGTCACACTGTCAAAAGATGTATCCCAGCCATTGAAGGTGTATCCGTTGCGAGATACAATAGGCGCAACCGCCGCGCCACCGACGAGAACCATTTGCGTCAACGCGCCGCCGCCTGTGCGTACGCCACCGTTTGGATCAAAGGTCACAGTGTAACTTTCCGCCACAGTCTCTCCGGGCAAGCCAACAGACAATGTCATAGTTTTTGTCAATTGTGTGTCTTCCACCTTGAAGATGATCTCCGCCACGCCGGACAGTTCGCCGCTCACACTGAAAGCAGCGACACCGTTCTCATCTGTGACTGCCGACCTGCTCACTGTCGCGATGAATGGCGATGTTGATACAGCGATGATCTTTTTGTTGGCACCCGCCTGTGTTGGGAAAATCGAGACGTCGACACTTCTTGTCTGACCATAATTGAGACTTATTGCTTCCAACGTATTGATGCCTTTCGGTTCCGGCACAATGGTAACATTGGCCTGATAGGTATTCTCCAACCTGACGCCAGCATAACTCTGCGCAGTTGTGCCTACAGTCAGACCAATGATGCCGCCCATCGTGAATTTACCGCCAGACGGGATAACCCGAACAATTCGGACAAAGATCTTATGGGGGTTGAGCGGGTCTTGCTCCGCGTCTGGAAAATTCACGGTAAAATCGCCGCCATAACCCGTGAGCGCGATGTCCTCCGCCGTCAAGGTATCGATGTTCATGTATTTGTCAAAGGCGATTTCTATGTAATCCTCGTAGCCCTTGGCATTGGCTACAGTAGGTGCGGCGTGGGACACCATGCCGATGTTGACATCCAACTGCGGCGGCGGAACGGGAAGCCAACCACTCTCTTCCAGTTCGTAGCCATCCTTCGCAAATCTGACCTGCCATAAACCCCACGGAACATCCCAGGCGTACTGACCTTCGGCGTTGGTGGTCAATGGATTCTCCTGCCAGTAATCTCCGGCATCCCACAACTCGCCTGTGTCAGAGGGGGCGGCGTTCATAGGCTTGTAATACACCGTGGCAGTGACACCTTCCAGACGATTGGAGGGAACGGCTTCGTAGACATAGCCGGAAGGATCCAGTCCTCTGTCCGTTTCCTGCTCGTCGTCCGGATCGTCCGGGCCGCAGCAAGCTGAGGTACAGCATATACCATTGAGACCCAATCCATCCCATATTGCTCTGGCTTTGATTGCATTGAGTTTGGACAAAAGGCTGGATTGAGCTAAACCGAGTGCGATACCGCTCACAACAAGAAGCGAACTAATAACAATGACGGACGCCGTTACCGGGACTGCCCCTATAACACATATCGCTCCGATCACAGTACTCTCTCCGCCAATTATAATACTCTCTCCGCCAATAAGAGTTCCCTTCCACCACAACCCGAACAGCTGCTGCAGACAATCGGTACGCACAATATCGGAAATACAGCAATCGTTCTCTATCATCGTTTTTACATCATTTCGTTGTTTTTGAAATTCAACCACATCTATAGCTGAACCAACGGTTGATATTGCCGAAAAAATCGGGCCGAATCTAGGGACTACCGTCAATAGATTCTCAATTATAGTCTTAATAGTCGACCCGATTGGTATATCTGACATTCTGCGAGCAGCTATGGGCATAACCGGGTTATAAACCGTTACTCCTGAAACCGTCAATGTCCTTTTTACGGTGTCTACTATGTATGTCAGGATTTCTGAGTCTGTCTCCAGATTTTTCACATACATTTCACTATCGTCCGTGCCGGAAACACAATCGTAGCCTTCGCCCGGCAGGTTGCTGACAGTTCCACTGAACGCCGAAACCGACAGCTGATAATACAACGCGGCGTTTTCGGTACCGTCATTGTAATCCATCCGTGTTATATAATCTCCTAACAGGCCATTATTCTGTTCGACAAGCGTTTCCTTTATGATGCTCATGTCGATCCCGGCGGCTGCGAGATCCGCTCTAAGCTCATCACTATCTATTTCCAAGCCAGCCAAAGCGTTTTCAATGTCGATCTTCATGTCATCAAACTGCTGCCGGTCATACAAAACCTCCGCAGGGGCACCTGCATAGGTCACACCAACACTTTGGGGGGAACTGTTAATATCAAAATCTGCCGTCCCGATCCACACTTTTTTATTAGCGTCATATGTCAGCGGAACATTTCTTTTCACACTGTCAAATCCTGTGGCCCAGATCGAAACATCACCGTTCACCGTGTCCGGGTCCTCGAACTGCGCGACAAAAGTAAACGTATCGTAACCAGGCCAATAAAAGTATATGGGTCTTTTACCTGTAGGGTTGTCATAATCGATGATCGTATAACCGTTATTCACATGGTTATAGTTGTACATAGTCACCTTTGGGCGAGACCGATCTGCGGCATTGTGTACCAGCGTTTTTCCCTCCGTTTTTACTGTTACGCCTGCCAGATTCTTCGAAATTGCATATATCTTATGATACGAAAAGGCATAAGGCTTATACAGTTCCACGGACGCGTGCCATTCCCCGATACTGTTGGAAACCGCTTGCCCAACCACTGCGCCGCTGTCGTAAATGGTTATATTCGCGTTTGCGTGTGCGGTGCCACTGACATTCACTTGCGTGTGCGGGGATGATCGTGGAACATTTATTTCCAATTCATTGACCGTAACAGTCGACTGCCCCAACGGCTGTATCACGGGACCATCCTCGTTTCGGAAGGACAGATAGGCTGTAAGAAACGATTTGCCAGGCAGGGATGGCGTCGCGCAAAACCATAGAACGGCGTTCGGTCGTCCCGGGACCACAGTGAGTACCCGATTCACGTATGTATAGGGTGCGGCACGCCCGTCCAGAGTTACACTGTCGGCAATCAAATCCAATCCAGCCGGGAATTCCACCGTCAATGTCTCGCCGGAGACCATGTGCTTTTCATCCAATTCATAGGACAGACGATACGAAGCGAACGCGCTCATACTGACCGCCTGTTTGGCAGCCGAGAATTGGGCGGTTTTGGTATAGAACAGCTTTTCTCGATCCAGAATCGGTATGATAATATCACCCAAATCGGTGATTACGCCATTTGCAATGCTGACCGTGACCGAAGTATAATCCACCTCGGGCTCCAATCCCAACTCCGCCAATTTTTCGATATGCAAAACCTTCATAAGCAACGGCGTTTTGTCCATGAACACGACTGAATAATCACCTTCGACCAGTGGTTCACTTTGTGTCATACTGGAACAGAAAACACTTGTTACATATATACCTGTAGCGCCAAATACCATCGCCAAGCCGTCTCTGGCCATAGCTGTGAAGTGTCCGTTGTCGACAAAACTGATGTCAGCGGTTCCATTCAATTCATCGTCAAGTGAAATGCGCACCGGCAAAGCGCTCATCAGGCCATTGCTGTCGATGACCGAGATTTCAATTTCGTCTCCCGGATTCATTTCTCCGTCGAGTACGATATACGGGTATTGTATCGCAGCCAGTTCATTGGCTCTGTTTTGCGTGACATTGAACAGGGAGAAGGCCAATCCGTCAAAGGAATAGATTCCATATTCCTGGCCAGTCTCTCCGAGAGGAGCCGCGCCATGCTCGGTCATGAAAATAGTGATTTTTTTGTTCTTCAATTGCTGCAAAGCCACCGCGCCCAAATCCACAGTGTTCGGCGCGTCATCCGCGATCACTCGATTCAGTATTTTGTCGATATAGCCGTTTGCCGAAATGCTAACGCTTGTCTCTGTATTGAGAATACTGGCGGTAAAAAAACCGTCGTTTCCACTGTAGACGGTTTGCATAATGGTAAATTGACCGTTGGGGTATTGCGTCACGCGCACTGCCGCACCGGAGATGGGATCGCCCGTTATATCGGTCACCCGTCCGGTCAGTGTCACGGTCGGGATTCTTTGGAGTGTCACCGCCACTGTGTCGTCGCCACTCAAATCCAGCGGAACGCGACCCGGTTGCACATAAGCACAGCCCAGCCCTTCCGCGAGGATCACCTCATAATCATACTCTTTTTCTGTCAAATTGAGATAAACAGAACTCCCAGTTGCAATGACGGCAGGGTGTCCTCGTTCATACCAGTTGATGTTGAACCCATCGGCAAGCGCAGTGCCCCTTTCATCATTTACAGCCAGCATTATCCTCGTCGTGGGGGAAGCATATATATAGGGCAACCCCCGTCCTATTGCATATTCCTCAGCGTAGGATCCCGGGAAAACACGCAAGGTAAAATCAGACAGGATTACACCGTAATTCGACTCAAAAGCTGACGGAGATATCCAAGTCACCGTTTCCGGAATAGTTAGTTCTCGCAAATCCCAGCACTGCCAAAAAGCATACTGTCCGATACCGGTCACCGAAGAGGGAATTTGTACATCGTGAAGTTTCCCGCAACCTTGAAAGAGGCTGGGCGGTATGTAAGGGACACCTTCTTCCAGAACGGCACTTTCCAGATTGAATGTCCCGAGAAACGCGCTGATACCCTCCCATGCAGCCCAGTTGCGAATACTGCCGGGGATGACAATGTTTTTAAGTCCGCTGTTTCCGAAGGCCCAATACGCTATTACTTCTATACTGTCCGGGAAGGCAATTTCAGTAAGTTCCGTACAGCTGGTAAAAGCGTATTCCCCGATCGATTTTAGGCCGTTCGGCAAGTTGATCTCGGTCAGCGCGCCGCAATCGCTAAAAGCTCCGTCTCCGATGGTTACCAAACTGTCTGGTATAGTCACACTCAAGAGTCCGGTGCAACCGGAAAATGCACCTTTACCGATTGAGGTGACGACGCTGCCGTTCAATGCAGCAGGGATGACGATATCCCCTGTCGGATTTACCGCGCCGGTGACGGTCACAGTACCGTCGGCATTTTCTTCCCAGTAAAAACCGTTCGTCTCTCCGTTCGCACCAACCGCATCTACCGGCAGCCACACCGACATCAGCGTGGCTATCAGAAGAACACTGAGAACTTTTGTAAGTCCAAACCTTTTCACCGTCGTCATCTTCTTTCAGTCAATTAAGTTATTAAAAGTATTTTATCGCAATTGACAGTGAAGTGCAAGCCTCCGTTGAAAGAAAAAATACAATCGCCTTAGCAGCCCCTTATCCAAATCTATTATTCGAGTTTTTTGCTGGCTTTTGCCCGTAATTCCCCACCCTGTCCAGGACATCGGCTTCAAAAAAATCCCGCTTTGAAGCCACCCCAAAAACAGGCCCCCGGCCCGCCTTCTCAAAGACGGACTGGGGGCCTGCTGTTATGGTTCGATGCTTGAATGAAAAAATTCCGGTGTGACGCCTTGGGGGGTCTTAGGCGCCTCCGACCCATCCGCTCTTTTCTTGAAAACTGTGCTCCAACACGAGGGGCAGATTTATTGTGCCTGCCCCTGTGCCTTGGAGCGTCACTTTATAGATGTGCTCTGCCCGCGCGGCAATGTCCTGGTCTTGGATCAAATATGCATCATCCGCCGGACAGGACGCCACAGGCGTGTCGCCCTGCGCCTCTACGCTGGCGATTTCTATACCGCCTGGCAGGCCTTCGCCAAACCGCAGTGAATACCGAAACGGCACATTGGCCCCCTCGCCGTTCTTGATCCTGACGAAGAAGACGACCTTATAGTCGAGAGTCTGCGGGCCAAACCGCACGGGAGGGGCTTCGTTGGGGTCCGCTCCGGTTTCGTTTTCCGCGGTTTCCTTCTCCTTTGCCGCTTCGTCATCTCGGCTGGCTGGAGTATCTTGGGTGTCCTGCGAATCTTCCGGTGATCCTTGGGCTGTATCACTCTCCGGTGCGAGCTCAGTCTCCGGACCGTCCTGGGGGTCCGGTGCCTCCTCCGAGTCCTGCATGGGCGCCTGCGCAGGGGGCGGGATTGGCATGGCGCTCTGTCCGGCAGAGCCGGCTGATTCTTCAATCTCCACAAACGTCACGGAAATCTGACCGGAGATCTGGCCGTCTTCGCTGCCGAATGTAAGGGGAGCCCACTCCTCTCCACCTTCCAGCGGCTGCCAAAATAGATGGGCGTCATATGTGCCGGCCCGGATGATGTTGTTGCTGATCGTCACGCTGGTTGAGAGCGCGGCCAGTGCCGAGAGGTGATAGAGGCACAGCGCGGCGGCCAGCAGCGCGGACCCACGGACGAGCCGGCCACGCCAGCCGCCGAGCAACCCGGAAACGCGATGTTGTCGATCTTCGTACATGGGTACCCACCTTCTTCGCTGAATATCCGCGCGCCGTGCGCGCGTTCGACGGCGTCTGCGCCGCTAAGGGTCTGTCGGAAAATAAAGTGTGCAGTTGGCGCAGCAAGTTTGTGTCCCGGCAAGGCACCGGGTTCCGCGAATACTTGTAGTATTCAAGGGTTCCGGCAACGCGGCCGGGGCGCAAAAGGGCAAGTCAAATGTACAGGTTATTTTTCGACAGACCCTAAGGAGGACCTTTGGGCAGTTCCTCTACGTTTGGGCCACAGGCTGCGCGCCTGTCGCCGGCGCGTTCGGCGGCGTCTCATGGGAGTCGCCGCACGGCGGAAGCCAGTTTGCCTCTGCTTCCGCTTCGAGAGGGAGACCGAGCTCCTGCATCTTTGCCCGGACACGGGCCAATTCTTCCTGTGCCTGGGCGGCCTTCTCCCGCTCGATTTCCAGTACCCGCTCCTGTGCGTCGTACGCCTCGCGGCGCTCCGCCCGGTAGGCGCGCAGCAGGCCGAGGAAGTGCGCGCCCATCAGGAGGATCATCAGCAAAAACGGCAGCAGTACGAGCGTGGCGTACCCCGCGGGGGTGTGGAAGTAATCGACGAGATGCCCGGCCTTGGGGATCCGAAACCGGTAGGCGCCGAGCACATTGGCGGCGGGCGCCGGTATCTCGTCGGGTGACTCGCTCGCGATGCCGTAGGTGTCAAAGGCGAGCGCGCCCGTGTCGGTGGCCGTGAGTGCCGAGATCTTGTGCGTCACCACCAGGCCGTAAAACTGCGGGTCGACGGACCGGAACGTGATGATATCGCCCGCGCGCAGCGTCTCGGGGTTCACCGTCTGAGAGACGACGATGTCGCCGGCGTCGAAGACGCCTGTCATCGAGTCGGAGAGCACGGCGTAAAACTGAAACCCGAACACCCCCGTCTCTCGATTCAGCCCAACGGCCGACAACGCGGCCAACACCAGCATGGTGCAGGAAAACACCGTCAGCAGGAGCACAAACACCCTGCGCACCGTGGACAACACTTTTTTCATGCCATTCTCCTTATGCCTAACGTGGGTTGCACCTGCAACCCACAACCTCAATTCTTGTTTTTTGTTGCCGCTTCGCGGCAACAAGGTAATAAAAGACTCCAAAAGGCGCGGACCGCCGTGCCCTTTGGAGTCTCCCTCTCCTGCCGGCGGAGAGGGAGACCGGTGATACACTCACGCAAGCGCGTCGGGGTCTTCGTCGGCGATGGCCTGTATGGCGGTCACCGCGAGATCGGCCTTGATCATCACACCCCGGTACGAGTTCCCGGCACCCGGGCACATCATATAGTCCAGCCGGTAGATGATCTCGCTCGGTTCGAGAGCAAACTGCGGCCACCCGCCTCCGGGCACGGCGGTGCGGAGCACCTGGCTGCCAATCGCCGGGTCCTTCGGAAAGACCTGCCACGCGGGCGGTATGGTCGGCGCCGCCGGCGTCAGGTTGGCCGGCAGGTCGCTGATGTCCTCTCTGTCCACCGGAGTCAGCCGGTAGCGCAGGGTCTCCCACAGATTGACCTCGCCCGCCACAGAAAAGCGGAGGCCAAGAGCGAACTTGAGATCCAGCGACCCGAGGTTTGTGACCTTGATATACTTGGTGCCCCACCGGCCCGGCTCAAAGCTGTCTTCTGTGATGAGCGGGAGGTCGGAGATGCCAAGGTTGTTGGTCTCCCGATCGATCCCGCCGAGCGGCTGCCCTTCGGCGTCGTACCCCAGAACCTGAACGCGCAGATGGCCCATCTGTGCGGTGTTTCCGTCCCCGGGGAATACCGAGGTGAACCATGACAGCGTCATCCCCGTGAAGAGGGCCAGGACGAACAGCAGCGCCAGTCCACTTGCCACCAGGGGATTTTTGGTCTTTTTTTTCTTCCTCATACTGCGTCCTCTTCTTAACAGAGTCGCCGGTCCCCGCCGGTCGCACGGGGGACGTCAGATCCCCCGGCGGGCGCACAACGCACCCGCCGGGGGATGCGTGGTTATAAGTGGATGTGTCGCAGGTCAGCCGAGCGATGTGATGGTGACACTCTGCGCCGTACCGTTCACAGATACCTGATTGTTGTCGCTGCTGTTGGAATACCAGAATCGCTCAGGCACCGTGTTCTCGATCGTGCAGCCGTCAAAACGAACGATATTTTCTTCGGAGTGTCTCACCGTAGATACGGCGATCTGCTTCTCGTCGGCCGCTTTGAAACGGCAGCCTTCGAAGTGCAGTTTGTTGTCATCGGCGTTGAGACCGTTACGCCAGTCACCGTCCAGAAGGAGCCATGCAAATGAGAGCTTCGTATCGTTGCCCACCGCATAAGGCGTACCGCTGGTCCCAATGAAGTCACAGTTTTGGATGTTATATGTGGCATGTCTCGATGACACTCGCATGAGCGTATAGCCTGTGAAGGTGGAATCGCGAATGGTGGCGTTGAAAAGAGTGTCTGTACCACCAAAGTACAACGGATTCGGCGAGACAATGCTGACATTAGAGATGATCAGGCTGTATGGCTCATTGCCCGCATAACGGTGTGGCGCGTACAAAATACCGGGCCCCTTCGGATTTACAATGTTCACGCCGGCGATGACGAATTGTTTGGTCACGTTTGTAGTGACTTCTATCACGGCTTTGGCAGCGTCTTCACTGGTTGACGTCAAGGTCACACCGTTTCCATAGATACCAGCAATGCCGCCCGCACGGGTTGGGACAAGTGCTTCTGAAACTGTAATATCGTCCGTAAGATATACGTTCTGAGAGCGCAAAGATGTGTCCTCTGAGTTGATGAGCTCCGTCAATTCTTCCGCCGACCCGACGATGTTCTTCTCGGGCACATTCACCGCGATCTGCGCGTTGTTGTGGACGACGGTGGTTCCGCTGATCCCCAAGCTCCCCGCCGTCGTGTCTGACAGACAGAATGACAGGTTGGACGGCAGGTTGATGACGGCGTTCGGCGCGTCAAAGGCAAGCTGAGCCAACGACTTGGCACGGACCGCGCCGTTTGCGATTTCCATAGCGCAGCTCTCGTCGATGTCCACCTTGATCTCATAGGCGCCCGCGTAAATCATGTGCTTGTTCAGGTCAAAGTTGAACGGCTTGTTGATGAGCAAGTTGTCGCTCAGTGTGATGTCGTTCAGGAAGATGAACGTCTGGCCGGCCGCACCGTCGGCGATCGCCTCTCTCAGATTCTCTTCGCTTCGGATGAAGACGATCGAATCGTCGTCGGCCAGGGCCTGGACGGCGGCCACCGTGAGATCGGCCTTGATCGCCATGGACTGATACGTGTTGCCGGTAAATGGGCACATCTTATAGTCGAAGCGGTAGATGAGCGTGTCTCCGACCGGGAGTTCCTGATAGCCCGTCTCCAGATAGTCCGTCTCCAGATCCTCAAACGACTTCCATAATTCATCATCCACTTCGGGCACCAGCAGCGACGCAGCCGGCAGTTCCACTTCGGCCGGTGTCAGTTCCAGTTGATACTGCAGGATATCCTGTAGCGACGGACCATTCTCCACGGTGAAAGACACCGCGAGGCTGAACTGGAGGTCCAAAGAACCGGTGTTTTGGATCTTGACGTACTTGGTGTTCCAGAGGCCCGGTTCAAACTCGGCCTCCTCAATGAGCGGCAGCGCGGAGATGGCGAAGTCGTTTGTGGCACCGTCCGTCCCTCCGATGGGTTGTCCCTCGGCGTCGTACCCCAATACCCGGATGCTGAGGTCGCCCGCCTTGATGACATTGCCCTTGGAAGTGACCGTCGCGGTGAACCACGCGAACGTGATGCCTGCGAAGAGGGAGAGACTCAGCAGCAGCGCCAGCCCGCTCAGCAAAAGGGAATTTTTGGTATTTTCTTTCTTCTTCATGTAGTGTCCTCTTCTCCTGCAGGCGTCGCCGCCTCCCGATCCCGGCGAGGGGCGTCAGCGGCGGGACGCCAGGCCCCCGGCGGGCACGCGGAGCGCCCGCCGGGGGATGACTGTGCGTGATGGCTCATCGGTGATAGCCGATGGGTTGGTTTTTATTTTTCATGCACCACAGTGCTGTCGTCCTTGGTAAAGTCAACGTCGGCGCCGCCTGTATTCTTCACAGTCACGCCGGTCAGGTTGATCACGGCATTTTCTGTGCCGAACATAAGCGTCTCGGTCACGATTGTGCCGTTGGCGATATCAATGGTGCATGCACCATCGTACTGATACACAATGCCCACACCATTCGGCAGTTCCAGCGCGAAGCCGTTCAGATCGAAGTTGTGCGGCGACCAGATCGAGACATAGTCGGAAGAAATGGGATATTTCCCCGTATACGCTGCCCATTCGTCTTCGGTCATCTCAATGTCGTTCAGGAACACGATGGTGGAGCCGTCTTTGCCCGTCTTGCCATTTAATAAGGGATCACTGCTTACTAAGGGCTTATTTTCTGGAATCAGCGCAAGCATCAGCTCGTCTATGTTGCTCACGAAGACGAGAGCGTCGTCGTCGGCCAGTTCCTGGATGCCGCCGATCGTCAGGGTCACGTTATTGAGCGCCAGCTCCTGATAGGCGTTGCCGGCCGTGGCGCAGAACATATAAGCGAGGCGGTAGTACTGCTTCTCGCCCTTCGCCGTGAAGTGGTTGTAGGCGGTGAAGAAATTGCCGTTGCTGTCGCTCTCCAGGGCCGTCAGGCTCTGATAGGGAACCGGCTGTGTCCCCTTGCTATCAAGCGCAGTCACTTCTTCCACGTAGAACTTGATGACTTCCGTCAGATTTGTCTCGCCCTTATCATAACCAGGGACATTGAGACCCACGCGGAACTTCGTTTTGAGATTGCCCAGATTCTGGATCTCGATGTACTTGGCGTTCTCAAGGCCGGGTTCCCAACTCTCCTCTGTGAAGATCGGAGCATCAAAGTCGTGACCTGCTGTCGTATCGGCTACGCCGTCGTCCGTGACGTCATACCATTTGGCGTTGAGTTCCACTGTGCCTGCTTTGATGACGTTGCCGCTGTTGGTCACCGTGGAGGTGAACCACGCGTAGGTGAGGCCGGCGAAGAGGGTCAGGCACAGCAGCAGTGCCAGGCCGCTCACCCACAGTTGGGTTTTGCTGTACATCTTCTTGCTTGTCATGGTTTGTCTTTCTCCTTCTCGAAATGTTTATTTACAACGTCCGCCCTGCGTGAAACAGGCGGCGCGCTGCTTTCTCTGTCTGCGCGTCTTCTCTCTGTGCGTCTTCTTTCTTTCGGAGTTCTTGCCAAAAACCGTCGGCTGCCGCCGTGCCCGGAAAAACGGCCAGATAAAGCACAAATTCCCAAGTAAAAAGATAGGAGTTTGAGTGGCAAATCACCCCTCCGCGAGCAGTTTTTTCCTGCCTCGCCAAATTCCGACAAAAACATTATAGCATTTGTCGGATGGACTTGTCAAGATGAAATAGGGGAAAATATACAAAAAAAGATTATTTTACCTAAAGCGCTTCGGCACAAGTGTGAATGACGATTCACTCACATCCCATCCGCCCCCGCCGGGCACCGTACACGGAACCAATCAGAGACGTTCCTTGGCATGCTGCCATTTCCGGCGGGTGGCCAGGCCGCCGCGGAGATGGCGCTCCGCCTTGTTGGCTTCCATCACGTCCCGCACATGGAGATAAAGTGTGCGGTTGTACTGCTGCAGGCGCTCGGACAGATCCTTGTGCACGCTGCTTTTGGAGATGCCGAATTTTTGGGCGGCGGCTCTCACCGTCGCTCTGTTTTCTATGATGTATGCCGCCACGCGGCAGGCGCGCTCCTCGATGTTCCCTTTCACAGACAGAGACCTCCCCCTCCATGTCGCCGCCGCGCGGCGCGAAAGGCCGGTCTCCGCACCGTCTCCGGCCCCCACAATATATCTATGCCCACGGCCGTCCGACCATGTGCACTTCTGTCCAGGCCCGTAAAAAAATCTGTCCCGAGATGGTTTTCTCAGCGGCCGCGCAAACAAAAAGACCCACTGTATGTTGTAAAAACCACAACATACAGTGGGTCCGTCGAACGCCTCCGATCAGACGGGCGGCGTGTCCTCAGCGGCCGTGCCCAACCGGGCCGCATACCGGCAAATGGGCACCCCCTGCGAAGAAAACTTTTCCTCGTACTCGGTCATGACGTCCTCACCCGGATAGGCGGGGTCGGCGTGCCAGTCGACACTGCGCAGCAGCAGCCGCGCGCCCACAGCCTCAAGCTCCGAAACAGAAAAGTCAAAGAGCGGACGGTTGTCCGTCTTAAAGTGCATCTCACCCTCCGGCCGCAGGACAACGCGGTAGAGCCGGAGAAAATTCCGGTGGGTGAGCCGCCGTTTGGCCCGCTTGTTGGAGGGCCACGGATCGCAGAAATTGACGAAGAGCCTGTCGATCTCACCGGGCGCAAAGAGGTCGCAGACCGTGGCGGCGTCCCCGCAGATAAACCGCACATTGGCAAGCCCGCGCGCTGTGGCCTTCTCCATGGCCATCAGCAGCGCCTCCGGCGTCCGTTCCAGCCCGACGAACAGAAGGTCCGGTCGCCTGGCAGCCCACGCACACAAAAAACGCCCCTTGCCGCAGCCGAGCTCCACAAACAACGCCTGCGCCGGCGGATAGAGCGACAGCCAGCACCCCCGGTACTGGGCCGGGTCCTCCGCCAGTCGGTCCGCCGACACCGCCGCCCAGCGCAGCTTCAGATTTTTCTTCTTCCGCATTCTCAAAAGGAATATCCCCCCGCCGCCCGTCCTCGACCCGCAGCTTCGCAATTATCCACTGATTGTCAATTACCCGTTGCCCATTATCAACTGTCCGTCACGCTCTTGGGTGGGCGCGGTTGTAGACGTCCTTGAGGCGGTGTTTGATCAAGTAGGCGTACACCTGCGTGGAGGAGATGTCGGCGTGCCCCAGCATCTCCTGGATCGAGTGCAGGTCGGCGCCGTTTTCCAGCAGGTGCGTGGCAAAGGAATGCCGCAGCGTGTGCGGCGTGATCTGCTTTGTGATGTGGGCCTTCTCCTGGTACTGCTTGATGATCTTCCAAAACCCCTGGCGGGACATGCGCTCCCCGCTGACATTGACAAAGAGCGCCTGCTCCGAGAGCCGGTTGATCATCTTGCCGCGGGCCAGCAACGTGTAGTCGGAGAGCGCCCGGATCGCCGCCGGATAGAGCGGGATGATGCGCTCGCGCTGCCCATTTACGCACTTGATGAATCCGGCGCTCAGGTTGATGTCGCTCAGGTTGAGCGCGACCAGCTCGCTGACGCGGATACCCGTCGCATACAGAAGTTCCAACATGGCTTTGTCTCGGTAGCCCTTCAGGTCGTTCGTGCGCGGCTGCATGAGCAGCAACTCGACCTCCTTGTCCGTCAGCACCTGCGGGAGCCGGCGGTTCGGCTGGGCGGGGGAGACGTTCTTGGCCGGGTTCTCCTGGACCACCCCGCGCAGAGACAAAAAACCGTAAAAGCTGCCCAGCGACGCGGCACTGCGCTTGACTGTGGACACCGACCGCCCCTGGACCGTCATCCACTCTATGTAGGCAAGCACCACGGGCCGCGTCACCTGAGGAAGCGGCAGATGCAGATTTTCTGCCGTATATCTCTCAAACTGCATGACGTCCCGTACGTAGGAAGACAGCGTATTTTGCGCCACTTTGCGTTCGTCACGAAGATAAGTTTCATATCGTTGAATCAGATCTCTCATTCCGATTTGCCCTTCTCTCACCAATTGACCGCCGGCGCCGGCGTATAGCCGTCAATTGTTTTTGTTTCTCTTTTAGGTGCCTCTCATATGACCCATTTTGCCCTCATAGGGGCGGAAGGCAGCTGACGATGAACCGGAGCAGCAGCGGCGTGAGAAACGTCTCGAAGAGCGCCGACAAGCACAGCACCACCGAACACAGCGCGAACGGGAGAAAGCAGGCGGCGCCGAAATGACCGGGCGCCGGCGGCCGGCGGGTCGGACCCGCGGCGGCGGTGAGCAGTGCGGCCGAAGCCGCAATGCCCCGCAGGGAGACAAGGAATAGACACGGCAGCGTCAGCAGCGCCTGTGCGCCGAAAGCACCCGCGGCCAGCCACAGCCCGCCCGAGCCGAAGGCCCGCACAAAGGCCGCCACGGCAAAAGAAAGAAAAAACCCCCGCACCGCCGTCACCAGGGGGATGAGCCCCACACCCAGCATCGTAAAGCCCAGCAGAAAGACGGCGACGTGGTACTTGAGCGCATTGTACAGCGCCCGCCCCAACAGCGCGCCCGCGGGTCCCTCCGCTTCGAGCAGCAGGCCACGCAAAAAACCGCGCATCGCCTCCGCCGATGACTCGTCCGCCCGAAAGGTAACCAGGCAGCCGGCCACGGCGCCGCACAAAAACAAGGCCGACAGGACAATCAGTGCGGGCCAGCTGCGTGCCTCGGGCCGCGCCCATTTCAGGAGCGTTTGTTTCATTTGTGGACACCCCTCTCTCTACTGTATATGAGAGAGGAGGCGCCACTATGCCGCGAGGCCGGCGGTTTGGCTCATTGGCTCAGTTCGTATGCGCGCTCGGTGCAGCGCAGCATCGCCCGGTGCAGCGCGCCGTCGAAATCAGCCTCATCCAGCACGGCGAGCGCCGCTTGGGTGGTGCCGCCGGGCGACGCCACCTCGGCGACCAGCGTCTCCGGCGCGCGGCCTGTCAACAGCATTCGAGCCGAACCCTCCATCGTCCGGGCTATCAGCGTCAGCGCCGTATCCGGGTCGATCCCCTGTGCCTCCGCGGCCCTCTGCATGACGTCGGCCATGCGGAAAAAGAACGCGGGGCTGGTGCTGGAGACGCCGATGATCTCATTGAGCTTGTCCTCGTCGAGTACCGTCACGAAGCCTGCGGCGGAGAACAGATCCTGCGCCGTGTGCAGCAGCTCCTTTGGGAGTCCCTCGCTCCGGGCGATCACGGTGGCGCCGAACCCAAGGGACAGCGGCGTGTTTGGCATCACGCGCACCACGTGGGCCGACGGATCCAAGCGCGCGCGGAGATAATGCGTGGAAAGGCCCGCCGCGATAGATAGGAAATTTTTTCCATCAGAGACCGGCGCCACCTCTGTGAGCACTGCTTCCATCACCTGCGGTTTGACCGCGAGAATGGTGAGCAGACTTTCCTCCACCAGCGCCCGGTTGGACGCGGCCGCACGCACGCCGCGCGCGGTGTGCACGGCCAGCCGGGCCTCGTCTGGATCGAACATCAGGATATTCTCCGGGGGCATCAGATTTTTGTCAAGAAGGATCCGCACGATGGCCGAAGCCATGTGCCCCGCGCCGATAAAACCCAGCTTACTGTTCTCCACCGATCCACACTCCCGTCCCCGGGGCACCGCGGCCCCGGACCCGTCGACATGTTTTTGCCACGCGCTTGGCACAGACCTGACACACCCCTTGCGCGCCCTTGACATAACCAACAGCAATAATACTATACGGCATGGCCGCCGAAATAGCAAGGAGCAAAAAGCCCTCCGCCGTGTTTTTGGCGAGATGCACGAAATATTATGTCAACAGTGTTATGTAAATCTCGCAACAAAGGCCAACATTTAGGCGGCCCCGGAACAATCCGGGACCGCCTAAATGTCGGTTTCGAAGTAACTGCCAACCGCATTAGTACCTTGTTGCCGCGAAGCGGCAACAAAAAACAAGAATTTGGGTTGTGGGTTGCAGGTGCAACCCACATTAGTTGCCTCAGCGGTCGACGGCCATCAAGATAGCGCACTCAAGGCGCTTTTTTTGCATCTCACAGCCGAGGGCATAGCACCCGTCGAGGGCGCCGGTGGTATTCAGGGCGGAAGCCGCGCAGCCGCCGCTGCAAAAATATTTGGCCCAGCAATCGCGGCAAGACGGTTTGCTCGTCACCGTAAGAGCAGCAAACCGCGCGGCAATGGCCGGGTCAAGACGGCCCTCGCGGACGGAACCCATCCGGTAGGCCTCACGGCCGACGAACTGGTGGCAGGGATAGAGATCTCCCTCCGGCGTGACGGCGGCGTACTCGAAACCGGCGCCGCAGCCGCGCAGCCGCTTGTACACACACGGCCCCTGTGTGAGATCGACTTGGAAGTGGAAGAACGAGACGTCCTCTCTCCCTCTGAGTGCGGCAGCCAACCGGTCATAGGCCGCAAAGACGGCGGGCAGATGCTCCGTACGGAGCGCCAACGGGTGCCCTTCCGGCAGCACAACCGGCTCCATCGAGAGGTGCTTGAACCCCAGCGAGGCCAGATACAGCGCGTCGGCGGCGAAGTCCGGGTTGCGCGCCGTGAAGGTGCCGCGTACATAATAATCCCGGGTCCGCCGCGCTGTCAGCGCCTGGATCCCCGGCAGGACTTTCTCGTAGCTGCCCTCCCCCGCCGCCGTTTTGCGTAGCGCGTCGTGGACGCCGGGACGTCCGTCGAGGGACAACACCACATTGTCCATCTCCCGGTTTAAAAAGTCGATGGACTTGTCGTCGAGCGCCAACCCGTTTGTCGTCAATGTAAAGCGAAAGCGCTTGCCCCACTCGGACTCGTGCGCACGGGCATAATCCACTGTGCGGCGCACCGTATCGAGGGCCAGCAGCGGTTCTCCGCCGAAAAAATCGATCTCCAGATTCCGGCGCGCGCCCGAATGCCGCACGAGCATATCGATGGCGGCCCGCGCCGTGTCGAAGTCCATCGTAACGCGCGCGCCGCCGTAGTCTCCGGTCTGCGCGAAGCAGTAACCGCAGCGCAGGTCGCAGTCGTGGGACACGTGCAGACACAGCGCCTTCAAAAGCCCCGTGGGCGGCGTCAGCTCAGAGGCCGGCGCAAACAACAGCCCCTGGCTGTACAGCTCGTACCATTCACGCCAAGCCGCGTCCGTCTCCGCCGGCGCGGCACAAGCGGCCTGCGCTGCCTCCGATGGGCACGCCGGAGGCATAGGCAACCGGATATGCGGCAGCAAGGCCCACGAGAGCTCATCCGCCAAATGGACCGCCCCGCTCTCCACATCGAGCACCACGTGATGCCCCCACCCGGAGAAAGTATGGATCATTCCAAAAGTCAGTCCTTCTTTTTTTGCTCGCAACGTTGGTTGGCTACGGTGCAAGACGTCTTGCAAGCCGACTGGCACGAGGTTTGGCACTCGCCGCAGCCGCCGCCGGAGGCGCTCTGCTTCAGTGTGGCTCCGCTGATAGTCCGGATGTGTTTCATGACGATTTCCCCCTGTGTAAAACACTTTTACTGATCAGTACCTTGTTGCCGCGAAGCGGCAACAAAAAACAAGAATTTGGGTTGTGGGTTGCAGATGCAACCCACGTTAGGGTCTGGAGGTCGGCTCTGTCCGTCTGTCAGCGGCGGCGCCGCTGTTTGGGTGCGGCCAACAGACCGCCGCCGCTGCCGCCGGCCAATGTAGCCAACAACAGCGCGCCCGCCCCTGAACCGGGGTGCAGACGCCACAACAACACCGCGCCGAACAGGTAGAGCGCGATAAAAAACAGCGCGCCGAGCAACAACCCGGCGACCGGCGGGCGGCCGCCAGTCAGGCGAACCCCGGAACACCCGAACACCAAGGCGCCCAGACCTCCGGCGCCCACCGGCCACACACCGAGCGCGGAGGGCGGCAGCACCTCGCCGGAGATCAGCAGCGCCCCTGCGCAAACGAGCGCCAACGATACGGCCAGACTGACGCCCAGACGAACAAACAGCCTCTTGGCCACATGCTCCCCTTTGGATGCTGCGCCATCACGCGGCGTGCGTGCGTGCGCCAACTGACGCTCGCGTGCCCTTGGGTCCGGCATCGCGACCCCTCCCTCTCGATGAGCTTTGTCGTCTCATCCTATGCGAAGGAAGAGGAACGTATGTGCCAAAACACGGGTTCGCGCGACGCCGGACTCACTCGGCGGGCTGTGCGCCCTTCGAGGAGATGGCCCAGCGCATGATTTTGATCTTGACCTTGTCCGCGCCGGTCTCCAGGGTAACGGCGTCGTCCTTGATGGCGACGATACGCCCCACAAGACCGCCGATCGTGGTGATCTCGTCGCCCACGATAAGTTCGTTGCGCAGCTTGGCCGCCGCCTTTTTCCGCTTGCTCTCGGGCCGGATGATCAAAAAGTAGAAGACAACTGCGAGCAACGGCAACATGAGCATCCCAAGCAGATTGTTGCCCCCCACCCCCGCGTCCGCTGCTGCGGCGCCGTCCGTCGCCGCAGCCCACAGCGCTCCGCTGTGGATCCAAGACAAAAGCATGGTGTTCCTCCCCAAATCACAAAATGTGGCCGGCGCCCCATCGGTCGTCCGGCCATACAGACCCTGCCGCGCCCGGCGCGGGCCCGTCAGTCATCTATTTACTATATACTGTTGCCGCAGAGATTGCAAGCCTTTTTGCGAGAAGGTCCGCCAAAAGTTCCGCCAAATCCGGCGCGGAGGATGCTTTCAAAAAGGGAAAATTTTACGGCGAGGCACATTGGTTGAAAGTCTACGTAAAATGTGGTATATTATCCTTACACAGTGGAAATGGGGTGAATGCACTATCACTATGCTTTTTCAGCTCCTTGTGCCTGTGGAGATGTTGATTGCCAATCTGCTGCTCATCGACCGCTGCTCCACGAGGCGGTATGGAAAGACAGTGACGTACATCGTCCTGGTCTGTTCCACCATCATCCTGTTTGCCGGCGCCATCTGGCTGCTGGGTCTGTTTATCGAGATCGGCCAGGGCAACGGTCTGTTTATCTTCTTTGGCTGTCTGCTGTTTTACCCTGTCTTGAAGCTCTATGAGCTCACGCCGCAAAAACTGGTGAGTATCGGCTGCTCCGCCTGGGTGTACACATTTTTGATGTTTTCCCTGTCCGTGCACACCGCGCGACTCCTCCCGCAGGAAGATACGGCGCGCAACGTGTTCTTACTTCAGACGCTCTTGTACCTGCTGACGTATGTTCCGTTTTACCGCTTTGTCAAACGCACTTTCCTGCTCATTGTCAGGAACATTCCGCCCAAGCACGGCGCTTCTCTGATGTGGATCAATCTGTGCTGGTTTGCCGCCATCTTCGCCCTCAACAACGCAATGCTTTACGGCGACTTCATCTCCATGCGGGTGGTGGCCCTGCTCCTGCTGGCGGTGGGCATCTTCCTCAACTACGAAAACATCCACCAGATTGTTGCGAGCGCGGCACAGATCCGCTCTTTAGAGACTTTGGTCTATTATGACGGTTTGACGCAGCTTCGAAGCCGGGGCGTCCTGACGTCCGACTTAAACAGCCTTGTGACGCGGGAGATCCCATTTCATTTGATTTACTTTGATTTGAACCGGTTCAAGACGATCAATGACACCTACGGACACGTCGTGGGAGACAATTACCTGTATTTCTTTGCGCAGGAGGTCAAAAAACTGCTGGGCGAGAAGGGTGGATTCTATCGCGTGGGCGGGGACGAATTCGTCTGTCTGTTCACGGATCCGGATTTAGAGGCGTTTCTAAAAAGCGTCTCCTCTCTGCCGTCCCGGCTGCCGCAGAGCAAAGTGCCGTTTTTGGGGGTCAGCTACGGTGTTTCACATTTCCCCCGCGACGCGCGCGACACCGACGGCTTGATGGACATCGCGGACAAGCATATGTATGAAATGAAACACCCAAAACCGGCAGCAGCAGGCACTTCGGCAGAGCCTCCGGAGAGCGCCGACACACAGAATAGAAACGCCGGCGGCGGGTATACTAGCACTGGGCAGCAGCACGGAAGTCCGCGTTTTCAGGCCGGTGCCGGTGTTGATGCCGGTGAATGGCTAAAACGTGAAAGGCCCGCGGTGGGAGAACTACCCAGGTTTTCCCCGAGCCCGGATGGCGCGCCGCTACCCCGGCGGCAGAGTCCCGTTGACAAGACAAAACCTCCGGGGCGCGGACGCCCGCGCGCGTCGAAGCGGCGCGTACCGTGAAAAGCGAGGCGTGCGGACTCCGTCCGCGCGTGTCCGGCGACCGCGAGACCACGCCCGGTTGTTGTCAATAGTGCCTCATGATTTGAATTGGCCCGTATCGTCATGGCAGGCGCGAACAAGTGGACCGCATGTCGGAAGACATGCGGTCCACTTGTTCGCGCGGAGTCGGTGTGTCGATTTTGCGATAAGGCAGAGCGCTTATTTTTTCTCCAGCTTGCCCCTATAGGTGAACACGTAATCCGGGAACAGCCCGGGCAGCCTGACGCCGGAGATGATCACATCCTCGCCGCCGACATAATTGCTTGCGTTCACATCGGAGAAATTGATGGATTTCCCGCCGGCTTCGAGTGTGCCGCCCACGGACACGCCGTTCAGGACGACATCAAATCTGGCCGGATCCAACGCGATGGTCGTATTGAAATACGCCTTGATCATGTTGCTTTCGGTTTCAACACTGAAAGACCACACGTCGTCGGGCAGCGGGACAATGGACAGATCCTTGCTGCCAACAAAATTGTCTCCGTCATAGACCATGAGGAAATAGGCTCCTGCCACAGCTTTGTCTTTTGGCACGCTGAGCTTTGCACCACCGTCAACCAGATTGGCTTCGGCCACGATGTCGCGGCTGCTGCTCACCAGCACGGCTCTTGTGCCCTCTGCGCCCGACACGTTTATGTTGGCGTCGTAGCCCGCCACAAGCGTGTCCACATCGGCCGCAAATGCGCTCGGTTCATCGGACGCGGCAATGTTGATGCTGGTCACCGTCACGTTCTGGGCGCTGCTGGCGAAAGCCACGCGCAGGATATGCTCGCCAGCGCCAAGTTCCACGGACTGAGGGGCTGTCATACCGCCCACGGTGTACGATGCCTTTTCTACGCCGTCTACCAGAATTCTGACGGCGTCGGCAGCGGTTCCGGATCCGGTCCGTGCGAAGCTCACGTTGTATGTGCCGCCCCTCACGACGTTGATCTTGTACTCGACCCAAGTGTCGCCGCACCAGTTGGCTGTGGTGGGCGTGGTCAGCCTTGTGGACGCGAGCAGGCCACCCTTGCCGTAAACGGGCTGGCTGTATGTCGGTTTGAACGGCTCTGCGCTGTAATTCGGGGACGTCACGCTGTTGGAGGCGTTGGCGACCCACGTGTAGATCGTGCCGCTGATGACGGAGGCGCCGGTGGGCCTTATGACAATGGCCGAGCCCTGGCGGAGATCTCCGGACGGTCTGACCGGAATCGGCGTAGCGTCGTTGTATTCCTCATTTTTCGCCAAGCCGGCGCCGATGTCAAACATATAGGGCTTGCTGGGGTCGTCGTTGAAGCCGATCCATTCGGGGTGCCAGTACCACGGGAAAGCGGTCTTGCCCGTGAAGTCGTAGTCGCCGAACAGCACGTCGGTCATGCCGAGCCCCTCGGTGCCGGGCCACCACACCTGGACATAGGCGTCGATGTCGTCGATGATGTTGTCCAGAACCAGCGGCCGTGCGGAGTAGGAGATCACGATGATCTTCGCTCCGGGATAGTTGGCCTTCGCATTCTGGAGGGCGGTGTAGTCGGTGGGGTGCAGTTGCAGGGTGTGGGACACGATGCTGCCCAGAACGGTTCCTGTGAGGGTTGTGTCGCCGTTGCCCTCGGCGTATGCGGTCTCGCCGACTGTCACGAGCACCACGTCGTACTCATTTTCGTCGCCGGCATTGCGCGCGCCGGTGATGTTGAACTGGGCGCCGCTTCCCGCGCCGTTGGCGCCGAAGTTGCCGTCGGTCTTGACCTGCGCAATGGCCTCCAGCAGCGTCTCACCGGCGTAGAAGCTATGATCGGTGGAGGATTGCCCTTGCCACACCCTTGTCCAGCCGCCGAGCTGCCAGCCTATGTTGTTGGCGAAGCGCCCGGCCACCATGATCTTGTCGCCGGGGACATCTTTTAAGGTCGCCATCACGCCGTCCTTGTTCTTGAGCAGAACCATGGACTCGCGGACGGCCTGCCGGGCCAGTGCCACGGTCTCGGGTTTCCTGATCTGGGCTTTCGCCTTCGTCGTCGCGGCGGCGAGCCGCTCGTTGCGCGTTTCGCCTGTTTCGGCCTTCACAAGCGTCGGCCTGTCGAACAGACCCAGCTCGAACTTGACGCGCAGGATCCTCGTGACGGCGTCGTCTATGCGCGATATCGGGACGATGCCGCTCCGCGCCAGCTTGAGCAGATCGTCGCCAAAAGCCGGCGTACTGACTGCCATGTCCATGTCGCCGCCGGCGTTCACGAAGGCCGCTATCCTGACCTCTCTCGCAGTAAAGGCGGAGCCGTCGAAATGCGTCTGCTTTCCGTAGAAGAAATCCATGTACGTCTGGATGTTCGCCGCCGAGTTGGGCGCGTAGGGGTCACCGTGGCCGGAGTTGTAGTCGCTGACCACAAACCCCGTGAAACCGAACCCGCCTTCCGACACGGGCTTCTTGATGACATCGAGCATGGACGTGAACTCATGCATTCTCAGGCCGTTGAAGTAGTTGTATGAGGGCATCAGGCTGCGTACGCCGCCTTCGATCATGATTCTGTAGGCGTTCAGCATATCCATGATTTCCGGGTCGGCCTTCAGCTGCGCCGGCGTGAGCTCTTTCAGGGCCTTCATGTTCTGCAGCTGATCTATGGAGAGGGGGTTGGCGTAGGCGCCGTAGCCCACTATCGGGAAGTTGGGGTTGTAATAGAACCCGTTGCCGGCGTTGGCGCCGTTGACGGTAGAGCCCTCCGTCGTGAAGTGCTTCATCGTGCCGACGACCTGTGCGCCGTTGCCGAGGAACGCGTACTGGTTTTTGTCGCCCGGCTCCCCGGTGTCAAGGCCGTCCCACTTGTCCGGCTTGCCGCCCTGGAAACCCATGGAGTAGTAGTTACCGAATATGCCGTTTCTCTCGCGATCGTGGCCCCAGCCCTCATGGTAGCGGCCCCAGCGGGGGTTTTGCCCCATGACGATAGCCGGTGAGAAGCTGGCGAACAGCTCCAGCGCGCGCATCTCGGTGGCGACCGCGGTGCCTATCCGCTCCATGAGCTGCGGATCTCCGGATGCCGCTCCGGACGCGTGGGGGAAGACCGTCGTGCCGGGGGCGTGGACTGTGCCGTGGACGGCGTCGATTTCATAGAGAATCGGGATACCGAGGGGCGTCTCATCCATCGCGGTCTGCCACTGGTCGTATGAATCCAGCCAGCCGGACACGGTGTTGCCCGTGCCGTCCCCGCCGTTCTCGGTGGAAAGACCGTAATTGTTGTTGGGGGTCGAGCCCCCGCCCGACAGGACCGAGCCGATGTAATAGTTCTTGGCGTTGGCATTCGAGGGGCGCTCAAGCTGGGTCATCTGCCCGACTTTCTCCCTAAGCGTCATCTGGTCGAGCAGGGCCTTGACTCTGACCTCGATGGGCTGGTTCTTGTCCATGTAGACAGATTTGTCGACGACGCGGCCCTCGGCTGTAGGGCTTGTGTTGTTGATGCCCTCCTGCTCAGGATATGTCTCAGCCAACGTGATGACCGGTGATGCGATCAGCGTCAGGGACAGAGCGAGTACCGCCGTCATCATCAGGGAAAGCGCCCTGCGGAATTTTTTCACAGACTTCTTCATAAACGATAACCTCCCAAAATTGTGAAAGAAATAATCACCGCTGCACATCAGTTTTTCACGCTCGGGAACACAGGCGTGTCATCGGTGTCCCAGTAAAATACGCCATAGCTGTACACGTCGGCCGGATATTCTGACAGATCGGCGTCAAACGTCAGCGTAACCGCCGTGTTGGTGGCGACACTGACCGGTGTACGTTCCGTGTACGCGAGGCGGCCGCGGCTGTCGTACGCGGCCAGGATAGCGAAGCCTTCAAGCGGCGTATCTGAATTGTCGGCAATGAGTGCAAACACGGTGTCGCCGAACGCGGCGTCGAGAGTAAACGCCCACCTGAAGGTGTGCGAGTACACCACCGTCGCTAGGCCGCTCCCCTGGGCTGCCACCGTCAGCCTGCGCTCAATGGGGTTCACCCCTTCGGTCAGGGCCGGCATGACGATCCTGCCGTCGGCGCCAAGGCGCGCCCACCCGGCCGTGCTCACATAGGTATCCACAAGCGCTCCGCCGATTTGCGATCCGGGGAGGTAAGAGCCCACCGGGCTGCCGGATTCGCCGACATAATACGCGTCGACGGAATCGGCCTCAAATGCGTAATAATACGCGGCCCCGGCCGATTGGTTTGTGATGTAGACGTCGGGCATTGGCATTTTACTGACCAATGTGACGCCGCCCACCGGCGAATCGTCTCCATAGAACGTCGCGACGTACGACCCGTGCGTCAGCGAACCGTCAAAATAGGAGCCGACCGGGTTGCCCGTTGCGCCCACGTAATAGACATCCGCCGAGCCGGCCCCGTACGCGGTTATGGCGAGAGCCGACAGACAGAGCACGGCGGCCAGCATCACGGCGGCAAAGCGACCCGTTCCTCTGACAGAGAACCTTGATGTTTTTAAAAACATGCAGGTACCACATCCTTAAATTTAAATTCATACTTTTCAAACGTTTTGAAAAGTCCCCTTTGTGATACGGCACAAGAGGCCCGGCCCGCGGTCCGCCGCGTCCGCGGCAAGCAAAAGCCCCGGGGCGAGACCATTCTGCACAAACGGTCTCATCGACGGCCGCCCTCTCTGCACACAAAGGCAGCCGCTCCGCTCCCGGATACATTCCACCCACGCGAAACCCATTGGGCCGCAGCCCTTTCAGCGCTTCCCGCATGACCTGTTATGCTATACCTTTACAAAGAGTGTGCCACAGGCACTGACCATCTTATCATATTCTACACAATTCGCAAAGTCAAGTCCCATACGCCATGTTTTTTATGCATTTCAACCATTTTCAGACATGTTAAGTAGAGGGAATTTCCAGAAATGACAATTTTAAAAACGTATACTTTTTCAAAAAACAGCAAAAAACACTGTTTTTCTACAAAAACAGTGTTTTTTGTTGACGGCATAAACCCCACTGCCGGGGAGAGTGGATCAACCAAGGTATCAGAATCCGCCGATTGCACAGAGTGCGGCGGTGTGCTAGTGTACTGTATCGCTGATAAGTAAGTAAAATTATTTTATTAAAATATTGCATAAATAGCCGTTTTATGGTAAGATAAAAAGAAACGGCGGTGAAGGTAAATGGGGAGGCCAAAAAAGTATAGCATCACACTCTCGGAAGAG
>JAISCT010000031.1 GCA_031265355.1 Oscillospiraceae bacterium
ATCGATATTTTTGGCGCTGTGATGCCATTGCTCCCCGTGATTTGGGAGACGGCACTGCATCATCCGGAAGACATAGGTGCGCTCCTGCATGAATTTGGAGTGGACAAGATGATTGAAAATTGGCTTTCGGAAAATGCCGGTCTTGTGACCGGGATTGCCATTGGCGTGGGTATAATGGTTGCAATATTCCCTCAAATTGCCATAGTGGCATTGGGCACGGTAGCCGCAGCGGCGGCAATCGTTGGCATCATTGACGCCGTCATTCACATTGCTCAGGGCATTGCCTGGCTTGTAAACAAAGCAAAAGAGGCGGTTGTCCAAGCATTCAATGCCATAAAAAATGCAATAAAGGCATTTGCCAAATGGATCTGCGATTGGTGGGACAGAGCCGGGAGAGCATATGCGGCTGCGAATCCGTATTTCAAAGTTGACACAGAAAAACTCCGCAGTTATGCCACGCGTATTCACAATGTAAATAATCGCTTACGGAGACTCGATAATGAATTGCGAGGTCTGTATTGGCAGGTGGGACTGCTCGACATATGGGACATAGTCAGGGCGAATTTTTTGACGAGTGGAAGTCCAACGTTGAATCAAATCAAGTCGTACTTAAATGATACCGCCAGTCGTTTTGAAACGGCTGAAAGCAAAGCTTACCGCCATATAGGAGGTTAAGAGAATGACACTGAACGAATGCAAAAGTGAACTGCGGTCTATCATGAATGAACTTCGTGACATTGAATGGGGCGTTCGGCACAATTTTGAAGGAATTGGTCAGGACTTGTGCGGCAATTGTATCGAAAAAATTGCTGACAAATATGACGGTGTATTGTCACGAATGAACCACGTGAATTACAATCGACTTGCCGCGTGGATATTAGGCGAATAAGATGGGAGGTACTGTATGGCAAAGCAAGTGGTGAATACTGACAGAATTGTCTTTTCGGCGAATCGGCTTCGCATGGCAAATAATAATATCAACACTGCGTTTCAGACCTTGCAGAACAAGGCGAAGCAGCTTGACAACAACTGGACAGGAGCGGCGGGGGAAGCGGCGCGTACGACAATGTATCAGCTGTTTAAAAACAGCGAGGTACGTTCGGCTGTCCTTCAAAACTACATCAATCTGCTTGAACGGCAGGTAAGTCCAGGTTACACAAACGCCGAGACGGTGAATACAAAATTGGCGGACAAATTTAAATGAGGTGAATGCCGATGGCTCTGTTGAAGGTAAATCATAAAACGCTGCGTGACGTTGCTTCTGCGGTTGCCGCCTATTGTGCTGTGCAAGACAGAGAAATGCGTTCCGCCGATGCCGATATGAAGTCAGTGCTGACATCCGACTGGCTTGGTCTTGACGCGCAGGAATTCGGGCACAAATGGGAGGACGTAGATGCGAACGATTCTACAACAGTGAAGTTCCGCGAATCGCTGAAGAATTTTGGCGAAAATCTCACAGCTTGCGCAAACGAGTACGAAAGCGCACAAGCGGATGCATACAACGCGGCGCACAGGCTGCCAAAATATCTCTATTGGTAGGAGCGCATATCGGCATTGCCTGCATACATGGGCTTGACTATGTGCTTTCGTACAACTTTCAGCATATCAATAAAGCAAAAACAAAACTCTTGACCGGGCGCATTAACCAATCAAAAGGCTATGGCACGGTCGTAATCTGTACCGCTAAGGAGGTATTGGCAGATGAACAGGAATAACGATACATTAGAGCAAGAGCTTAACGCCACCCGCGAGAGGCTCTACGAGCAAACTAAGGATATGACCCCCACGGAGCAAGTCGCTTTCTTCAACAACAGAGGTATGGAGATATTGAGGCGGCATGGCATTAAAGCCAAAATTGCAGATGTTCCGATTGTGCGGCGGCCAGCCCAACCACAAGCACAGCCGTAAAAACAAGCGCATAACAGAAAGACCGGGGAGTAACGCAAATACTGCGCCGCTCCCCGGTCTTTACATTTCCACCATCTCCGGCGAAAACACCGCACCGCCCGGGGCAGGCTAGGCGCCCCGGGCGGTGCGGTGTTTAGGGACAGGGTTCTTCGGAGGGAAGAATTCGGGAGGATTCTTAAGAGAGCTCCCGGAGATTGGTTGGTTGTCAGTTGGCGGTGCTGGAAACTATGTCTTCCAATATTAGGGAATATACATAGTCGCCCATAGCCGCGTACCCCGCCGCGTTCGGATGAATGCTGTCGTTCCGATAGGCCGCCGACAGCGTGTTTTGGCTGGTCGGGTTTCTCAGCAGTTCGTCAAAATCGGCCAGCCCGTATAGATTGCCCTCCGCGTACTGTTGCCGGATCCAAGTGTTGACAGTCTGCCGGTTGGCGTCCTGCCCCACGCTTGAGCCGCGGGGAGAGATGGTGCCGCCGTATACTTTGATGCCTTTTGCCGCCGCCGCCTTAAACAGTTCGTCAAAGGCCGCGATCATGTTGGCCGGGGTCTGGTTGCCACCCGGGAGATCGTTGACGCCGATCAGGAACACCACATAGCCGACCCCCGGTTGGTTGAGTACGTCTCGCTCGAACCGGCTTCTCGCCGCCAGCGGATTTGTCCCGCTGAGCAGCGCGTTGGTCCCGATGCCCATGTTGACGACGGAGAGATGGCGGGTGTCTGGGTTGGCCTGCAGATCGTTCATCAGGATGTCCACCCAGCGTGTATACAGCTCGTTCGTCACGCCGTACCCGTCGGTGATCGAGTCGCCAAGCGCCACGATGGATTTGTTTTGCAGCGGCGCCAGAACGTCCGCGCTGCACAGCGTAAACCAGTGGGTGAAGGTGGAACCCGTCAGGGCCGCGTCCAAAATCGCGTTGGCGTCCCGCTGCAAGTAACTGTTGGCCCTCGCGGCAATGTGCGCGCTCAGCCGCGTCGGCACGTCGCCAAAGTATGTGGACACCGCGATTCTCTCCAGCGCGGCCACCGGAAAATCGAGGGGGTCGGACGTCGCGAAGGCCCCGGGCTGAATGGTAACGCCCGCGCTGCCCCCGTTGAAGGTGACGGCCGTGTTGGTCGAGACGTCGACGTCGGAGGTGTTGTTCGCCCCATTGGCTTTGGCGACGCTCGCCGCCTGAATGGTCAGCGGCGTGGCCCCGTATTCGTTGGAGAACGTCAGGCGCAGTTGAGGACCGGCTATGGCGGTACGGATGATCTGGCGAAGCGTGGCGCCGGGCAGGGTC
The DNA here is from genome assembly GCA_031265355.1 of Oscillospiraceae bacterium. Taxonomy (NCBI): domain Bacteria; kingdom Bacillati; phylum Bacillota; class Clostridia; order Eubacteriales; family Oscillospiraceae; species Oscillospiraceae bacterium. The sequence goes on from JAISCT010000031.1 coordinate 3,189, forward strand.
AGCGCCGCGTTTCCGGCGTCGCGCGTGCCTCCGTCGCTGCTGCCGGGGTCGCCGTAATACTGCGCGCTGGCCCATGTGCCGACCCAGTGCGCGCCGGCATCACTTTTTTTTTCCGTGCAGTACGATTCCGGCGGGCCAAAGTAGGCGGCGTTGCTGGCGCCGGTGCCGTCGCGCTGACCGGTCAGTATGGTCGGCGTCGTGTACGCCGGGTAGTTAAACCGGACGTTGGTCATTGTATCCAACTGGTTGTTCAAGACGGCCACGGTCGACCTCGCCAGCGTGTTCGTGCCGACGAGGATCTTCTGCAGCGTCGAGCCGTCATTTACCATGTAGATCCTCAGCGTGTACACACCCGGTTCCGTCACGGTGTGCTGGGAGATGTTGCGGGCGCCATTGTTGCGCAGCGTGATCGTGCGCGTCGCGCTCTCGGCGCCGTCGGACCACATGATGCTGCCGCCGTTCGTGACCAGGAAGTTGCGCGCCAGCGAATTGACAATCTGCGGCTCCTCGTCGTCGCCCAGCTGCACGCCGTAGTTGAGCGTCGTGAGCTGTCGCGGATCCATGCCGTTCGTCGGCGCCCATTGCGTGATAATGTCGATATCACCCGGCGTCTTGATGTAGACGTTGTATTCCAGATACGGTGCGTCCACACCGGGCGTGCGCCCGCCGCCGAATCCGGCGTCCAGCGCGGTCGGCATCACCTTCATCGAGGACAGCACGCGGCCGTAATCGGGCAGCTCGGTCCACTGATAGGTCACGCCGTCTTTCTCCGCGGGCACGGAGGAAGCGTAATGCTTGGAGAGAATGGAGATGTAGCCGTCGGTCTCGACAAAGGTCTTGTCCGGCAGGCCGGCCGTGTCAAAGACTTCGGCGGTCACCGTGACGGCGACTTCGGCGCCCGCCCCGGCGATGACGACACTGCCGCTCGCGCTGCCTCCGGCCGGCACCTTGGTCCAGTCGACGCGGACGTAGATTCTGTCGAGCTTTTCCGCCGTGCCGGCGGTTTTGTCGAGCACGATCCACGGTTCGCTGGCCGCCGCGGTGTAGTCAAACGGTGTCAGGCTGGTGTTGCCCACGTCGATATAGCGCGTCTCGTCGCCGTAACTTGTGAATTTGTGCAGGGCGACGGTACCGGTCTTCGCGTTGGGCAGGGTCGCGCTCAGCCAGGACTGCGGCAGGACGACCATGCTCGGATCCGCCGTCGGGGTGACGCTGTAGATCCGGCTCCAGGCGGAACCTGTGGTCGTGAAGGCGAACTGGGATGTGCGGTGCGCCCACGACGTCAGCCCAAGGTAGTAGATAGAACTGTCGGAGACGACGCTGTAGGGAGCCGTTTGATTGCGGCGCGGGTAATAACCGTAATATTTGCCGTCTCCCACGCAGTAATAGGAGTTCTCGTCGGCCGCGATGATATCTTCTCCCAGCACGGCCTTGATCTGCGCGACGTCGCTGGCGTAATTCGGATAGAAGAGACCCGGGGCGCCATAGGTGTTGTACATGGTGAAGTTGTCAAACAGCAGGCAGGCCCGCGCGATCTCGGCGTAGTCGTTGGCGACGGGCAGCCCCAGGGCCTGGTAAGCCTGGTTTTTCTGAAGGTTGATCATCAGCTTCCACGCGTTGCAGGAGATGAGCGTGGGGTGGAGTACCAGATTGTAGTAGGCGTCCATCCTCTCCAGTGGGATCTGCTTCTTGATCTCCAGGGCCTTGTCGGCGATGGCCTCATACTTCGCCAGCATGGTTTCGGCCTCGCCAAAGTATGTGAGGCTGAACGTGTTGCTGAGCACGATCTCGGGCTTCCTCACGTTGTTCATGTACGTGTAGTCAAAGATGATCTCCGCAATGTCGTCGGCCAGTTCCTCGCCGAACTCCTTTTCCGCGAACTCCTTGTGAGCCCTGTCCGGTCCGTCCAGCGCGCCCCAGGTGTCCACGTCGTAGGCCAGCTTGAACCAGTAATCGATCGGGGCTTCGTTGAACTTGAGATCGCCCACGTTCGTGACCCAGATCCTGTCCACACCGTAGTCATAGGACATCATCATCTGCTCGCGGATCTTCTCCAGCGGGGTGGTGTCTACCCAGCGGTACGAGCGCGGCGCGCCGTTGTAGTCAAAGTGATAGTACATGCCGAAGCCGCCGGAGCGGTCGCGGTTCATGTCCATCGGAAGGCCGCGGACGTTGCCGTGGTTGTCGTCGCAGAGGATGACCGTGATGTCGTCGTCGATCGAGGCTTTCCAGCCCAGATTGGGATCGGACGCGTCGTCGCCGTAGTAGAAAGCTTCGACTTCCTTATAGATGATGACCGACTGCGGGACGTCGGTGGTCCCGTGGACGTTCTCGATGATCTTGCGCTGCTCCTTGATGACGTCGTTTAGGAGAGCGATGTTCTGCTCCTTTGTCCCCTGCGGGAAGATGGCGACGTCGTTGAGGCCGCGCAGACCCATGTTGACGACCGCCTCGTACTCCTTGGTCGCCTCCATGTTTTCCGTCCATACCTCAATCATCTTATCCCTGTTCACGTACCGCCAGTTTTCCGGGGCCGGATAACTCGGATTGATCCACTGGAACGGGAGGCTGTTGGTGGACCAGACCCATTCTTTGTCCGGTGTGTTCATGAACTCCTGGTGGGTGGTCCCGATGACGATGCCGTAGTCGTTGGCCAGTTGGCCGTTCAGCGGATCGTCCTTCCAGAAGGAGTTGCTCCACATGGCGGGCCACAGGTAGTTGCCGTACTGACGGAGGATCATGTCGAACACTTCGACATAGAATTCGTGCGTGAACCGGTAGGCCGGCTTGCCCTGCTCGCGCCAGTAGGGCATTGTGAAATTGTGCGCCGCGGCGTACTGTTCCATCCACCTGTCCATGCTGCGCTCGTCGTTGATGAAGATGCCTCTGTACTTGACGGAGGGCTCTTTTGTAACCTTGGCTTCCTTTTCAAGGAACAGATTGTCCCGGTGGGTGGGGGCGCTGTCCGCAAAGAAGCCCCACGGCGAGACGCCAATGGCTTCGGAGATGTTGTAGAGACCGTAGACCGCGCCGCGCTTGTCGCTGCCGACGATGACCATGGCGTGTTTCACGCCCGGCACGCCCACAGGGTCGTCGAGGTAAACAGTCGTCCAGACTTCCCACTTGCCGGCGACGTTTGCGAGGTCGATGTTGTTGTCGTCGATCAGTTGGTCGATGAACGGATTGCCGAGCGCGCCGGCGATGACGGCGGATTCGGAGACAAGGCGGTCCTCTTCCCCGATGAGTTCGGACTTGACGCCCGTGACGAGCCTGATGTCGCCGACGACGTTTTCGGCGGCGTGCCGGATGCCCTCCTCGTCGTCGGCGTCGACAAATACCTTCGCGGCCTTGCCGCTATAAGCGAGATCGAATTGGCCCGTGCCGGAACCGCCCCACAGGACGGCGTCGGTGTTGTCGGCCAGCGGCACATAGACCATGTCCCAGGCGAAAGCCTTGTATGTGTCGGCGCCGTCGACGGCGTCCGTGGCGACGGAGAGCAGCACGTCGGCGTCTACGCTGACTTCGGCCGTTTCCGCAGAGAGGAATTTTCCGGCGGCGTCATACGCGGCGATGATGACGAGGCCGCTGACAGCCGCATCGGTCCCATTGTCCAGCGAGACGGCGACCTTCGGGCCGACCGTCTCGGCGAACAGGACGAGGTCGCCGAGGGGGGAGGATTCGGATGGGGCGCTCTCTTCGACGGCCGCGGCGGACACGCCGAAAAGGCCGAACGAGGCAATCACAAGTGTGAGGCATAGCACAAAGGAGAGGAAGCGGGTGGATATTTTCCGGCCTGTACGACCGTGCCTTTTACACATGGGGCAACAACTCCATTCTTAAGGTATAAGCATTGAGCAGACGTTTTTCTTCATAAACCGAATTCTAACTCCGTGAAGGGGATGACCCATGAGCGCTGAGAAGATAAGTATGCTAGTATACTAGATATGGGACATCCCGCCGATCACATTCCCTATCGCCCCCTTTATATGCACACGAAGTTCTCCTGTATGTTCTCCCCCGGCGCACCATAAATGCACAGATGCGCCGGAACAATGCCCGCGCGGAACAAACTTTTGGAGTGGCGAAAAACGAATGAAAGTAAAACAGAAATTCCAAGGGGAAATGTATAAAATATACAAAATTCGACCAATGCACATCCATGATAACACAAGAATACTAGTATGTCAATAACTTTCTGCCCATTACATGCCAAAAAACAAAAGATTATTTTGTTTAAAATATAAAATTTCAAACCGATGTCTCAGCGGAGACGCCGCTGGGGACAGTCGCCGTACGTTTGCCAGATGGCGCCAGACGACACAAGGGCGGACGCCTTTCGGCACCCACCCTTGCTGTTTTGCCGCACGCCGGCGGCGGCGGGACGATCTTGACAAGCGACCGGCGGTGGCATACACTGACAGGGAAGAGGAAGAGATGGTTTTATAGGATGACGCCGTCTTTGAACAGCGCAATCTCCCGGTATCGGCCCGCTTCGTTGCGCGTCTGTGCCCGGCCCGAAGCCGTGTCGAGCACAAAGGCGTAAAGTTCGCGGGCGATTTCGGAAATATGGCCGCCCGCGACGACCCGCCCGGCATCGAAGTCGATCCACTGCGGTTTTTCTGTGAACAGCCGGGTATTGGTGGAGATCTTGACGGTGGGCACGGGTGCGCCGAAGGGGGTGCCGCGCCCCGTGGTAAACAGAATCATCTGCGCGCCGGCGGCCGTCAGCAACGTTGTGGAGACGAGGTCGTTGCCGGGGCCGCCGAGCAGCGTGAGGCCCCGGGTCGTCACCTGCGCTCCGGGTACGACGACGTCCGTCACCGGTGCGTGTCCGCCCTTTTGGATGCAGCCCAGCGATTTGTCCTCAAGGGTGGAGAGCCCGCCCTCCTTGTTGCCCGGCGATGGATTTTCGTAGATCACCTGGCCGTGACGGATGAAATAGGCCTTAAAATCGCGAATCATGGCCACGGTTTTCCGAAACGTCGCCTCGTCGGCACACCGGTTCATCAAGATGCTCTCCGCACCGAACATCTCGGGGACCTCGGTCAGCACCGCGCTCCCGCCCTGGGCGATGAGCATATCTGAAAAGGCGCCCACCACGGGATTGGCGGTGACGCCGGACAGCCCGTCCGAGCCGCCGCATTTTAGGCCGACAGTGAGGGCGGAGACGGGCAGGCGTTCCCGGCGCGCGGTGTAGGCGTTTGCGGAAAGCGCCTCCAGGAGCGCCCGTCCCGCCCGGTGCTCGTCAGCCACCTCCTGGCAGCACATGAATTTGATCCGGCTCTCGTCGAAGTCTCCCAATTCCGCCTTCAAACCGTCCAGCGTGTTGTTTTCACACCCGAGAGCCACGAATAAGACCCCCGCCGCGTTGGGATTTTTGGCGAGCGAGGCCAGTGTTTTGCGCGTCAGAGCGTGGTCGTCTCCCAATTGGCTGCATCCGAAGGGGTGGGGGAAGGCATAGAGCCCCTCCAAACCGTGCCGGACCAGATCTTGATTTTCGTGGGCCAGGCGCGCCGCCACGCCGTTGACGCAGCCGACGGTGGGCAGGACCCATATCTCGTTTCTGATCCCGGCGCGCCCGTCGCCGCGCCGGTAACCGTCAAAACTGCCGGGCGGATGCGCGGGCAAGGCGCAGTCCCGCTTTTCATAGGTGTACGCGGTTTTGTCATGCAGATTTGTCTTTAGGTTGTGGACATGCACGTGACGGCCCGCCTCGATGCTCTCTGCACTGACGTGGCCGATGGGAAATCCGTATTTGATGACATTCTCACCGCGCGCCAAAGTCCGCAGCGCCACTTTATGGCCCTGCGGTATTTTTTCTGAGGCGCGCAGCACGCCGGCTCCAATCGGTGCGCCCATCTCGATGTCCGTCACAGCCACGGCGACGTTGTCGGCCGGGTGCAGCACAAGGGCCTTCAAAGGGCGCCTCCCGACACGGTTCGGATGGCCTCGTAGAGGCCTTTTTCTTCCATCAGTGTGAAGGCCGCCAATGCGCTTTCCTCAAATCCCGGAATCTGGCTCAGGTCTTCATCCCACATCTGGGCGTTGCGGCAGAGAGCCCGGATCAGCGCGCCGGCGCTGTCTTTGGCGTGTTCAAGGAAAAAGGAGAGCACAAAGGCGTCGTCAGCGATCGCATATGTCTCATCGCCGCGCCGCCCGACCACGGTGTCGCCGCTTCGTGCGGCGCCGCTGTAAAATTTGGCGTACGCGGCGAAAGAAAAGAGCAGCAGCGCAGGGATCTTGTGGAACCGGGCCGCATACGCCTTGACGCTGGGGAGCACCCGCGCCTTCCATTTGGCGGTGGAGTTCAGCGCGATGGCCAGGAGACTGTGGTCGATAAAAGGATTGCGAAAACGTTCGATGACAGAGAGGGCGAAGTCTTTCAGCGCCTGCTCAGGCAGCGTCAGCGTAGGGATGATCTCCTCGAAGATGAGTGCGTGTATGTAGCGGCAGATCACATCGTCTTCCACGCAGTCGCGCACAAAGTCCTTCCCCGCCAGATAGGCGCCGAGACTCATGGACGTGTGGGCGCCGTTTAAGATGCGCACTTTGCGCCTCTTGTAGGGGGTCTGGTCGTCGCAGACGATGACGGGGAGCCCTGCCCGCGCGAAGGGGAGCTCCTCCGCCAGCCAGGCCGGACCCTCGATCACCCAGAGGCCGAAGGGTTCCGCGGCGTCGAGCAGCTTGTCCGCATATCCGTTTTCTTCGTTTAGGGCGGCGGCTTCGTCTTTCGGGTACCCGGTGGTGATCCTGTCCACCAGTGTCGAGCAGAACAGGTTGGCGTCGTCCAGCCATGCGATGAACGCCTGTTCGAGCCCCCACTGCGCGCAGTGCCGCAGTACACACTGTTTCAGTTCTTTGCCGTTGTCGTCGATGAGTTCGCAGGAGAGGATGATGAGGCCCCGGCGCCTGTCGCCGCCGAAGACGGAAAACCGCTCATATAAAAGACGCGTCAGTTTGCCCGGAAAGTTTTTGGCGGGCGCGTCGTCGAACGAGGCCGTCTCATCAAAGACGATGCCGGCTTCGGTGGTATTGCTGACGACGATCCTGAGGTCGGGGTTGTGCGCGCAGTGCAGAAAGTCCTGATACGCAAGATACGGATTGATGCACCGGCTGATGGAACTGACGATGTGTCTGCTGCCGACGGGACGTCCCGCCTCAAATCCCCTCAGATAGAGAGTGTACAACCCTTCCTGCGCGTTGATTGTGTCGGCGAGTCCCTGAAGAATGGGCTGAACGACGACGACCTTACCGTTGTACCCGGCTTTCTCATTGGCCACGTCGATGAAATAATCCGCAAAAGCCCGCAGAAAATTCCCTTCTCCAAATTGCAGTACCCTTTCCGGGGCCGACTCAAGCAGGTAGCCTTCGTACCGGTTCTTTCGCAATGTGTCGTAATGCAGCGGCGGTGCGTCTTTCATGACATAGAAACCTCCCCATGATAGTACCTTGTTGCCGCGAAGCGGCAACAAAAACAAGAATTTGGGTTGTGGGTTGCAGGTGCAACCCACATTAGATATATTTGAAAGGCATACACAAAACGTTTTGTTCATCGAAAAAAGAGGTTGCGGAGGGGTAATTTGGTGTTAATCCTGCACATATCAGGAGAAATAAGACTGTATAAGGCCAAAAGATATGAAGACGCCGGCGGAATCTAGATGTCGGGTCCCTTTTGGGGCTGCAGTGTCTTCTAGTGAATTTGCCCAATCACAACAGGGGGACAAGACGGAACAAGGGAGGCGCGCCGGGGGATTTCAGTGCACAAAAGAACATATGACGGCGGCCGTTCGAACGGCAAGAGGTGAAAAAAGTGGATGGAAGTGATTATAACCCCGAAGGGCCGCCTCTGTCAAGAGAGGAATGCGGCGAGAGGTGAGAAATTTGCGGCCGCCTGCGGATGAAAGGGAGGATGCGTAAAATTTACATAAATTTACAAAAAATAGGACTCGATATACCATGTTGTGGAATTTTGAAGGGGTGATCAGGCGACATAACACCGAAATTTTTCGAATTTTAAGAAAAATGTAAAATCTATTTTTCGAGACAGGCGGGCAATTTATCAATATGCGGGTGCAAAATCCCGGCTTTCTTGTGAAGTTTGCGCCCGGATTCTTCCCCCAAAAGTGATTTTTTGTTATGATAGTGACAATCTTTTTCGCTATTGACAAATGAACGAGACGGATATATGATGCACATACAGACAACAAAAACGTTTTTGTTGTCTGGACAGGAGGACGGAGAGCATTGAGTGTCAACAACAGGAGAGTGACCATCAAAGACATTGCCCAACAGGCCGGTGTGTCGATCGGGTCGGTACACTGTGCGTTAAATGACAAACCTGGGGTGAGCGACAGCACGCGGCAGAAGATCATCAGCATCGCCAACCAACTGCAATACCAGGCCAACACGGTGGCGGCCTCCTTGAAGAGCAAGCCAAAGTTAATCGCCCAGGCCTTCCCGGGCCCGACGGAGGAGTTTCGTTACTACTTCTCTCACATGTGGGACGGATGCCGGGACTATGTGAAAACCATCCGCGATTTCAACGTAGATGTGGTGGAAGTGCCATATTATAACATGGAGAACAACCTGGCGGAGGAACTGAGAGGGGTGAGGGAGCGCAATGAGGTAGACGGTTTGGTCGCCTTTGGCAATATGGACGCGCAGGCCGTGGAAGAACTCAATGTCTTTCTGCAAAGGGGGATCCCGGTGATCCTGGTGGGGGCGGACATCCCGCAGTCGGGGCGGCTGCTCAGCGTGATGCCGAACTATTTTACCATCGGCAAAATGCTTGCCGAGATCATCACGAGGCAGATCAATCAATCGGCGGAGATCTTGGTCTGTGCGGGCGATGTGGTTCTACCCTCGCACAATCTGGTGTTGCAGGGGCTTGGCGCGTATCTGGAAGAAAACGAGTTGACGAATCCCGTCTACAAGATACATACCTCTTTCAACAACCGGATGGACTACGGCAGGATCGTCTACGAACTGGAAAAGCATCCCGACATCGAGGCCTGCACCTGCGTCTATGCGAGAGGGAGCCTGCTCCTTGGGCAGGCACTGAAGGACACGGGGCGCGTGGGGCGCGTGATTGCCATCGGCAGTGACATGTTTGAAGAAAATGTGGAACTCTTGCGCGAAGGTGTGTTTACCAATCTGCTGAACAAGAACCCCTATCTCCAGGCCTACACGGCCATCCGGTGTATGACGGACTATCTGCTGCGCGGCGTGGTTCCGTCCAAGAGTATATTGTACACCGGCAGCGAATTTGTCTTTCAGAGCAACCTTGAGATGTACGACAACGGCTTTTATCGTTTGCTTCTGTGACAGAGACAGCCAAACGGGCCCGCGGGAGAGATCCCGGCGGGCTGCGGTCCGGAACAAAATCCCGGTGGATGTGAGTGAAACGGTTATGAACATGAGAGAAAGAATGGCCTGTGTGCTACTGGCGGCCGCGCTTCTGACGGGGGGCGGCGCCGGTTGCGCGCCGGACGCACCGGATGCACCGGATGCACCGGCGAGCGGCGTCGACGGCATCGTTTACCCGCTCACCGTCGGAGAGCGGCCCATACCCATGGCGGAGTACAAGTCGTATTTTCTCAAACAAAAATCCATCGAGGAAAAAAACTACGGCGGCGAAGAGATCTGGGAAAAAGAAGGCGCTTTGGAGCGGCTGAAGAGCTATGTGCTCGCCGACATTTTGCACGCCTGCGTCGTCAAAGAATTGGCCCTGCGCTGCGGATTGGACCCGGATGCGGAGACGGACGCGAAGGCGCTGGCGGGTGAGATCAAGAAGGTCATGGCGGCGGAGGGAAGCGAGTGGTACATCGACCGGGAGGCGCTGACGGAGCGGCTGAATCGGATCTATGTGAAGGCGACGCACATCTGTCTGCCGATCGGCGAGGGCGACGACCCCGAGCAGCGCTACGAGACCGCGGCGCAGATCCGGGCCCGCGCCGCCGCCGGCGAGGACTTCGACGTACTGCGGGCGCAGTACCGTCAGGTCATAGCGGGTCCCGAAGGGGAGGAGAGCGTGCAGGTGCTGAGCCGCGAAGAGGAGGTGTGGCCCCCGTCCTATGAGGACGCGGCGTTCGGGCTGGCCGTGGGAGAGATCAGCGACGTCGTCTACAGCGGCGGCGGCCTATATGTCATCAAACGCCTGGCGCTCACCGAGGCGGACGTGGAAGAGAGACGCCCCGGCGTGACGTCGTCTTATTATGACGAGCTCTACGGGAATCTGTATTACGAGATCAAGTCGTCGCTGGAGGTGCGCTACGATGAGGCGTATGATCGGATCGGCACGGACACTTTGTGCGGATCTTGACCCAGTTCCAGATGGCAAAGAGGAGGAGATTTGACGTGATAAAAAAGACCCTGTCCCTGGTGTTGGCAGTGGCGCTCGTTCTCTCGGGCGGAATCGTTCCGGCGTTTGCGGACGAGGCGGTCCCGAGCTGGCTCGACAACATTTCCTTTGCGGAGAGCTCGATCGTCCTCGACAGAAGCACCTACCCGTTGGCCGTGGGGACGGTGAGAGCCGCGGGGAACCCGGAGACCTACACGAGCGGCGACAAGATCCGCCTCTTTGCCACGGTGGATCCGGGCTTGGCGGATCAAACGATCACTTGGACCTCCGACGACCCGTCCATCGCCTATATCGACGGTGAGCCCGCCACCTCCGCCGTGGTGGGAGCCGCCAGAACAGGCGTTGCCACAATCACGGCGACAGCCTCCAACGGCGACACGGCGACGTGCGTCATCGTCGTCATAGACAACTACGACAGGTCCACCGTCCTTTCGGTGGCGCTTAACACGAATTCATTGGTCCTGGTGCCCGGCGCGGCGGCCGATCTTCTGGCGGACATCACACCCTGGGACGCGCAGAACAAGGACATGACATGGTCTTCTTCCGACAAAACGGTGGCCGAGGTGGACACACAGGGTCATGTGACGGCGGTGGCCGCCGGCACGGCGACCATCACGGTGGAGACCGTCGGTTCGCAGCGCATAGCGTCGTGCGACGTGACCGTAGCGGCGGCGCCCGCGGTGCCTGTCACCGGCGTGCAGATCGACAAGACAGAGAGCACACTGACAGTGGGTGAGACGGAGTTCCTCGGCGCGGTGCTTTTGCCCGAGACGTCCGCCAACGCCGGATTGATCTGGTCTTCCACGGCGCCGGCCATTGTCGGCGTGGACCAGACGGGTCTGGTGACGGCCTATGCGCCGACGGCCTATGAATTGGCGGACCAAGGGATTCTGGGGGTGGCCGAGGAGGCCGTCGTCCAGGTGACGACGGAGGAGGGCGGATTTGTCGCCTCGTGCAAATACACGGTGCGCAACGTCGAGGTGCCGTCCCTCTCCGTCAGCCTCAGTGCCTCTGAGGCCAGCGTGCCCCTGGGCGGTTCGGTTACGCTGACGGGCGTCATCGGGCCGGCCAATGTCACCGACAGGACCATCGCTTGGGAGAGTACGGACGAGACCGTCGTCAAGGTGGCGGCGACCGAGAACACCGCATACGATGCGCCGGCGGCGGTTGTGACGGCGGTGGGCGTCGGAAGCGCCCGGGTGGTGGCCAAAAACGGCGGCAGCAGCGCCTCTTGCGAGATTGTGGTGACGGAAAACGAGGTCCTCGTGGGCGCGATCACCCTGAGCGAGACCGATGTGGCGCTGACTGTCGACGCGATACGCGATCTCGACGCCGCACTCGCCCCGGCCAGCGCCACGAACAAGCGAGTCAAGTGGGAGAGCAGCAACCCAAGCGTGGTGACGGTCGACCCCAACGACGGAACGCTGATGGCGTTTGCCCCCGGTACCGCCGTGGTCAGGGTTTACGCCGCCGATGCGGGCACGGCGGAGGCGACGGCCACCGTCAGGGTGACGCACGGCAACAAATACCTGCGCAATCTCACGGCGCCTGCGGAGGCCGTCACGGACAACTCCGCCCTTCTCCTGTGGAACCGGGACGAGGGCACGCAGATAGCGGACCACACGATGGTGAAGATCTATGTGGACGGCGTCTACGCGGGGAATTCCTTGCGGAGTCAAAACGACGCCAAGGATGTGCTGGCCATTGCGAAGGACCCCACGCAGACAGGTTCCTACGGGAACAAGATGGGTTACCGCGTGAGAGACCTCGCGCCGGACACGGAGTACGCCGTCAGGGCCGACGCGCTGAACACCGCCGGGCAGGTGGTGGCCAGTGAGAGCCTGAAACTGCGGACAAAGCCGGCGCCGACGGCTGTCGTCGATGTGACACAGGCGCCGTACGGCGCCCGCGGAGATGGAGTGGCTACAGATACCTACGCCATCCAGCGCGCCATCAACGACTGCCCGCCCGGGGGCATGGTGGTCCTGCCGAAGGGCTATGTGTTCCTCTCCGGCGCCGTTTTTCTGAAGAGTGACATCATTTTCCGTGTGGACGGGATTCTCCTCGGGAGCACAAACCCGAAGGACTACCCGAAGATCAGCACCCGGTGGGAGGGCTGGCGAAAAGTCGACAGGGGATATTTGGAAAATTCTTCCACAATTCTCAATAAGCGCGCCCACGCCAGCCTGGTGGTGGCGGGCACGTACGACGAGGGGGAGAACACGCTGATTGGGCCCTTCAACGTCAGCCATTTCTCCATCGTGGGCGAGGGCCAGATCAATGCCAACGGGTATCGCCTGGGTTACCACGAGGGCATGAACGCCAAGACGCCGCGGCCCGATCCGCTGCCGCCGCAGAGCGACGCGACCGTGAGAGGGCGCGCCGTCACCTTCCACAACGCGCAGGACGTCTACGTGGCGGACGTCAGCATCGCCTACAGCCCGTCCTGGTCCATGCATGCCATCTACAGCGACACGATCACCTTTGACGGGCTGGATCTCATCGCCAAGGGGCCGAACAAATCCGCGACCCTCACGGCCAGCCGCACGGCGGATGGGAATACCATCCTGAATGGGGACGGCATCAACCCGGATTCGAGTTCCAACATCAACGTCTTCGATGTGTATTTTTGCACGGGCGACGACTGCGTCACTTTGAAGAGCGGGCGAAACGGCCAGGGGTGGACGCTCAACAAACCGACGAAGTATGTGAGGACGACGGACTGCTCCAGCATCGGTTCCAAGGGCGGGTTCTGCGCCGGCAGTGAGATCGCCGGCGGCGTCAACAATGTACTGTTCCAAAATATGTACGTTGAGGACATCAGTCTGGATGCGATATGGATCAAAACGCGCTGGTCGCGGGGCGGTGTGATCGAAAACATCGTGTACCGGGATCTGATGACGACGGGGACAGGATCCACGGCCGTGCTGATCTCCATCACATACAGCAGCTCGGACAACAACCCGGCCGGCGAGAAGACCGGCGCCGCGACGGGGGTCGGCGCGCCGCCGCTGATTCGCAATCTGACGTTTGAAAACATCGTGGCCTGGGGCACCGGTGGGAATAACTCCTTTGCCTTCCAAGGGATCGCGGCCGGCAATGCCACGGTGGACGGCGTCCGGTGGACATACCCGGTATCCCGCATTCAAAACGTGGTTATCCGCAACAGTTCCAGTTCGAGGAGCAACAGCTCCCTGAGCTATGTGGACGGCTTTACGTCTTACAACGTCAAGGTGGCCAACACAAACGGCCTGTTCAGCAGCGCGAACTCCCTGAACGTCACGCAGAACGCGCGGGAGCATGTGGTGTCCTTTGCGGCGGGCGGCGGGTCCGCGGTGCAGACGCAGGTGGTGCCGGAGGGCGGAAAGATTCCTGAAATTCCGGAGAGCCGCTGGGCGGAGCACTGGGTGACAGGCTGGTACGCCGACGCGGCGCTCACGCAGAGGTGGGATTTCGAGACCGATGTGGTCACGGAACCCATCACCCTGTATGCGGCCTGGACGACGGACGCGGACTATCTGGCGGCCGTGAAGGCCCTCGACAGCGCCGCCGCCCGTGCGCGGTCATACATAAATCCGGCGATCTTCACAGATGTGTCATGGGCGGTCTTTGCCAATGCCCTGCAGGCGGCGGAAGCGGCGCCAAGCGGCGTTTCTTCGGCGGAACTGTGGGCGCTGGCCGGGGCCCTGGAGCGTGCGATCGAAGGACTCGTGCCCCGGCGGCAACAATTCCAGACGGCGCGGGTGTATTTTACAGGGCCCGCGGACGCGACGGTCGATCAGCCGGTCAAGTTTACGGTGTCGCTGGGAGATGTAGAGAACCTTGGGACGGTCAGGGTGAGATTCCGCTACGACAGCGATCGCCTCGCCCTGGACAAAGTAGAGGAGCAAAATGGATTTTCGATCCTGAACGTGACCTCCGATACGGTGACGCTCTGTCATCTCGACGGCGTCACGACAGACGAGGCGAAGCCGGTGCTGGAACTGCATTTCACACCCAAGGCGCCGGGCGCCGCGGCGGTTGAGATCGTCAGTGTGGAGGCGGCCTCTTACTACACGGACCAGAGCGGCGCCGCGGATCTCACGGTGGACCTGGCGGCGTCCGACGCCATTGCCGTCACAGTGCGAGATGGCGACAGGTACGATTTCAACAGAGACGGCCAGCTGTCGCTGGCGGATCTCGCGGCGGCGCAGCTCTGGTACATGGAGGCGATCGGGGGTTCGAACTGGGCCCGGGCCCGGGCGGCGGATATCGACGGCAACGGCGTAATCAACGTCGGCGACTTCATCGATATTTTGACATATCTTACACAGCACATGTAAATTGACTGTTCCCCGGGCCCTTTCCGCCAAGGAGGGGCCCGGGGGGCGCGAGTCGAGGAGTAAGATGATGAGTATGAAAGGTAAGAAAAGTGCGGCTCTTCTGTGCGCGGTATTGTTTGCGGCGTTTTCCGCCGTGCAGGTTCTCGCCGTCGAAGTGCCGGCGGACGTGACGGAAGTGAGGATTCCGGTGACGGTGTCCACCGCGACCGCGCTGGCCGGCGCGGAGGTGGCGGTGGTCTGCACAGAAGGGTTGACGTTTAAGGACGTCGAGGTCTCCGCTACGTATCGGGAGGCCAGGTCTGTAAACACAGTGAAAGACGGCGTGATTTACGCGGGGATATTTTTGGGCTCCAACGCGTTCACGCCGGTCGCCGGGGAGGTTCTTTTCGGTTCCCTGGTGTTTCAATATTCGGACACGGCGCCCCAGAGCGTCACGATCAGGAAGACAACGCGGTATCAATTTGACGCGGCGGGGCAGAATCTGACCGGCACGGACGACGACACGCCGGTCGTCGTGCCCGTCACGCGCCCGGCGACCCCGGATTCCTTGAGCAATTTCCCCGGCGGGAGCAGCTCATCCGGCCCCGTGTCCGTCGACGTGGAAGAGCTGCCCGCGCCGCTGGCTGCGCCGGAGACAGTCACCTTCGACGATTTGACGGAGGCCGAATGGGCGCGGGAGGCGGTGGAGTATCTGGCCACCTACAAGGGCATCCTCGGCATGGGGAACGGGCGCTTCGCGCCGGGCGCCATGGTGACGCGGGCGCAATTTGCCCGCTTTGTGGGTCAGGCCTTTGATCTCGTCGGCGCCGATACGCCCGTGCAGTTTCACGACGTGGGCGAGACGGACTGGTACTGGGCCGATGTGACGAAGCTCTCTTCGCTCGGGATCCTCAAGGGGTACCCGGACGGCAGCTTCCGGCCAGACGCCAACATCACCCGAGAGCAGATGGCGGTCATTGCCGACAGGACGCTTACGTATCTGGAAGCCACACTGACGCAGAGCGCGGAGGTCACGCTGCCAGACATTGAGACGGCCGCCGAGTACGCGAGACCGTCGATTGTCAAACTGTGCCGGGCCGACGTCATCAGGGGTATGGGAGACGGTACCTTCCGGCCCCAAAATCTGTCCACACGGGCACAGGCGGCCGTCGTCGTCTATCGCTCGCTCGCGGCCTGTGGCAGACTTTCTCCATAATCTGGGTATTTTTGTGCTGTAATTGAACTTTGAGACAGAGACGCATCACACGCGCAAAGGATGACGTGTCCCGTGTGCAGGGGGTCCCGTCGTCGAATGCAGAAGCGGCCTTGCATCTCGGGGAGATAGACAGGGTTGGCTTTTTGTATGTAAAAATTCATTTTGAAGGCTATTTTATGCAATGAAAAGGAGGAAAACACATGAAGAAGAGGACTCTATCACTGATGCTGGCCGCAGCGCTCCTCGTGTCCGCGGGGGCGGTGGCGGCCGTGGCGGCGCCTGAAACTGGGGACGACCCGTATTGGGACCAGGCGCGTTATGACAGCATCGAAACGGCTGTCATGAACAATGTCCCCAAAGTGCTGGACGCGGGCGGAAAGTATATCTACCAGACGGTGGACGGCACATTCGAGTACTCCGTCAGCATCCTCGATCCCAAGTTTAACAGCTACATCAAGGCGAACAACGAGGAGTACTATGTGGCGCGGCCCGGGTACGCGAGCCAGGCGATCCGCGCGGACCAATCGATCGTGGACTACACCGCCGTGTTCGCCGCGGCCATCGCGGATGTGAAAGCCCAGGGCGGCGGCACCGTGGTGGTGCCGAGAGGATCTTTTGCCACCGGCGCGATCCGGATCACGGGAGACAACATCCGGCTGCACATGGACGACGGGGCGGAGATCAAATTCGTCAGAACCAAGACCTATGAATTCTATCCGCAGGTGAAGACGCGCTTTGAGGGCATGGACCTGATGGGGTTCTCTCCGCTGATCTATGCCTACCAAGTGAACAACATCGCCGTCACGGGGTCCGGGAACGGCAATGAGGACACGCGCTCGGTCCTAAACGGCCAGGCGGACCGTTACAACTGGCTTCCCTGGAAAACGGCGGGCACTTCGTTCTGGGATGGGACGGCAACCAACACGATCCCAATGCAGCAGGGAAGCACCGCCGCCTACCGGACGGTGCAGTGGTCGGACGGAACGGCGATGACGGCGCGCGACCACCTCATCAAGATGGTGGAGGAGTGGGCGCCCATTGAGGAGAGAAACTACGCCGACTTGAACCCCGGCACGGCGGACCCGATTCTCAGGCCGGCCAACACGCTGCGACCCAGTTTTATCGAGCCGTACGGGTGCAAAAATGTGTTGATAGCGGACTTTAACCTGATCAATTCGCCGATGTGGGAGATCCATCCGCTGCTCAGCGAAAACGTCATGATCAGGGGCACGGACATCAACTCTCACCTGGGCAACAACGATGGCTGCAACCCGGAATCCAGCACCAATGTGATCATCGAGGACAACGTGTTTAACACGGGCGATGACTGCATTGCCATCAAGTCGGGGCGCAACAACGACGGATACACGGAGTGGAACCGGCCGACGACGGGCGTCATCGTCCGCAACAACGAGATGCGGGACGGGCACGGCGCGGTGACGGCCGGCTCGGAGATGTCCGGCGGCATTCAGTATGTGTTTGCCCACAACAACGTCTTCAATTCGGCCAATCTGGCCCAGGGCCTGCGCATCAAGACAAACTCGGTGCGCGGCGGGTACCTGAAAGATGTGTACATGAAGGACTCGGTGATCCGCCAAATCGGCACGGCGCCGATCCACTGCACCTTCTACTACGAGGAAAATGACGCCGGGACGAGAACGCCCAAAGTGGAGAACATCTATGTCTCCAACTACAACACGGCGCCGGGCGTCGCCAGCATCGCCGCCGCCCAGTTCCTTTACGCGCGGCAGTACGGGTACTGCCCGGTGGAAAACGTAAACATAAAAGATTGCAATTTTAACGGCTTCAGCAATGCCCCGGCGACCAACAACACGGCATTGAACGACATCATCTGCGGGCGGGGCATCCGTTTCGAAAACGTCACGATCAACGGAGAACCGTATGTCTCTCCGGAACAGAGCGTCGAGATCGTGGACATCATTGTCGACGACACCAGCGTCACAGACGCCGCGCAGCTCGTGGGCATCACAGGCAGCCACGCGGTGTACGCCGTCGTGCGCTCCAAAGCGTCCAACATCGCCGGGACCATCGCCGGCACGTCGCGGGCGGCGTATCAGGCGTACCTGAGCGTGGGGTCCGGCCTCGGGTCGGCCGTGAGTCTCAACGGAAACGGTGTTGTGACAAGCCTGGGCGACGACCTGTACAAGGTCCGGCTGTCCGCCAACGCAAACCTTGGGACGGCGACCCGGCTTGAGGCGGTTGTGCGCAACGCACTGTATACGGAGGATCAGGACTTCCGGTATTTCTCGCTCAGGCCTGCGGTGAAGGGGCTCTCTTTCCGCGGCGAGTGGCTGACCATCCAGTTCGACCGTGCTATGAACACGGCCGGAACCGGACGGGTCACCCTGTCTGGCGGCGCGGCCGCCGTCGATCCGGAGTGGAACGAAGAGGGCACGCAGATCACCTATGCACTTGAGGGAATTGTGTTCGGCGAGGCCTATGGCATCAGCGTGGGCAATTTTGCGGACGGCGGCAGCAAGGTCATGCGCACCTACGACACGGCGCTGACGGCCGCGAGCATAGACGACGTCAAAGAGGCCTGGACGGCGCTCGACCGCGCGGTGGCCGCGGCGGCGGCGTACCGCAACTCGGCTCTCTACACCGCGGCGTCGTGGGCGGCTCTCGCGCAGGCGCAGGCGGCGGCCGGGGCGCTGTCTCCCCACGCGAATCTCAGTGAGATCCTGGCGGTGGCGGCGGCGTTGAACGACGCAATCGCCGGCCTGACGCTGAAAAACTTCGAGGAATTTCCCACGGCCGTCGCCTCGTTCACAGGGCCGGAGAACGGTGCGGTCGGCCTGGCGTCGGTCTATACGCTGTCTTTGGCCCATGTGAAAAACTTGGCGACGGTGCGGGTGCGCTTCACGTACAACGAAGAGGTCCTCAGCCTGGACCGCTTGGAGTCACACAGCGGTTTTGAGATTTTGGAGAGACAGGAGGATACCGTCGTTCTCTACAACACGGAGGGGCTGACGGGAGACGACGCGCAGCCGCTGCTGACATTCCACTTCACGGCAAAGTCCTCGGGCAGAGCGGATGTGAAGATCACGGGTGTGGAAGCGGCCTCCTACCGTTCGGACAAGTCCGGCGCCGATGATATCGATGTAGACACGGCGGGTGCCGGGGAGATCCCCACGGATGTCAAAGAAAAGGACAGGTACGATTTCAACGGAGACGGCCGCGTCACACTCGCGGATCTCTCGACGGCGCAGCTCTGGTATATGAGCGCCGTGGGCGATGACAATTGGAACGACATCAAAGCGGCGGATCTGGACGGCAGCGGCGTCATCAATACGAAGGATTTCATCGACATCCTGAGATACATTCAAGCCCTTTGATGGCTGCTGATCGCTGTGAACGGTCACATGATTGGAGAACCCCAAATATCGAGGAAAGGATTGAGACTGTGTTGAAGCTTATCAAACAGACCGCGAAACGCGCCGTGACGGCGCTGCTGGTACTGTCGTTGTTGGCAGCGCTGGGCCCGGCGGGGTTGGCTGCTTCTGCGGCCGGGTCCGTGACAGCCGCCGACGACGCCTTGGCGGCTTACGCCGACGAGGCGCCCGCCGGAAAGGACGTCGTATTTCGATCGACAGTCCAAGACGGCTTGATCGTCTTGTCGCTGATAAACGGTTCCTTAGAGGAAGTGAGCGGCCTTTTTATACTGGCGATATACAAAGACGGCCGGCTCGCGCACACGGAGATCGGTGACGACTTTGTCGCGAAAGCGGGGGGAATCGGCACCTACGAGTACACGGTGGACGCCACGGAGTATCCCGACAGTGCGTATGCGTACAAAGCGTTTTGCTGGGAAGCGGACTGTGTTCCGCTCGCGCCCGCCGTGTCGGTAAACTGGGCGCCCGACGACGTTTCGGCTGTTTCGCTGAACTGGGAAACGTACCCGCTGGTGGTGGGCGGCCGGACGCCGGCCAGTATGTTGGACAACGGCGATTTCTTCGATCTTGAGGCCACGATAGACGCGTCGCTGGCGCCGGGCGCCAAAGTCGTCTGGGCTTCCACAGATCCCGAAATCGTCAAAGTGAGTCAAACGGGGCGGATCAAAGCTGTCAGAACCGGTTTCGCAAACGTCGTCGCGGCGCTGGCGAACGGAGACGCCGCCGTGTGCCAGGTCTCCTGCATTGACAACTACGACCGCGCCACGGTGCGCTATGTGACGCTAAACGCCGATTTTTTGCAGCTCGCGCCCGGCGCCAGCGCCGATTTGACGCCCACCCTGTATCCGGTCAACGCCTACAATCTCAACGCCGGTTTCAGCGCGGTGCAGAACACCCAAACTTGGACGAGTTCCGATGAAAATGTGGCCGCGGTGAACCAGACCGGAACCGTTACCGCCGTGGCGCCCGGCGAAGCCGTGATTACGGTCGTCTCCGACCAGATTGTCGCCCGCACGGCGCAATGCCGTGTGATCGTCGGCGAAAGCGGCGCTTCCGGCATTTCCCTCGACCAGTCGAGTCTCGCCCTTCAGTGGGGAGAGGCGGCCCGTCTGACCGCCGAGGTCGCCGGTGTGTCCGAGCGGAGTGTTTCCTGGTCGACGAGCAACGCGGCCGTCGCCGATGTGGACGATACCGGTAAGGTGACGGCGTATGCCAGCGGCACAGCCACGATCACGGCGACCTCGATCGACGGCGGGTTCAAAGCCGACTGCGCGGTGACGGTCACAGGCGTGCCCGTCGAGCCGATCTCGGTGAATCTCAACCGGGCGCGTCTCAGCCTGCCCGTCGACAGCACGTCGTCTCTCACGGCCGTGGTGGTGCCCGCCAATACGACCTTTCAAACCATCACTTGGAGTTCCAGCAACCCGGATGTGGTCAAGGTGGAAGAGGCCCCGGATACGACCATCTTCAACGCCCCCGTGGGCAATCTGACCGCCGTGGGGCCCGGCACGGCCGTGATCACCGCCCGGTGCGGGTCTGTGGCCGCCACGTGCCCAATCACCGTGACCGCCGGTGTGGTGGACGCCGCCCAGGTCGCGCTCGACAAAACCGCGCTTTCCCTGGAAGTGGACGCCGTTGTGACGCTCTCCGCCACGGTGACGCCCGAAGACACGACCGATCCGTCTCTGTTTTGGGTGAGCACCGATACGCACGTCGCCTCCGTGAGTCTGGACGGCATTGTAAAGGCCTACGCCCCCGGGACGACCGAGATCATAGCCGTACCGAAGCGCTTTGTGGTCGGCGATCCGCTGACACCCAGTCTCCTAGATGCGCAGGAAATAGCGGATTCAGACGTATTTTCGGCGAAGCTTGCGGAGATCATCGACCGGTATCCGACGGCGTCCTGCATCGTGACGGTGAGCGCGCCCGCGGGCTCGGCGTACCTGCGCAACATAGTCGCGCCAGCCGAAGCGACCACGCCCCGCTCGGTGGGTCTGCTCTGGAATCGCTCCTCTCTGCTGTACGCCGCCGAGTTTGACGCGTACAGGGTTTATGTGAACGGCGAGCTCCGCGACACGGTGGGGACCCTGGGCTATACCGTGAAGGGGCTTGCGCCCGGCACCGCGTACACCTTCACAGTAGAAGCCGTCAAAACAAACGGCGAGGTGGCGCGCGCGCAGAGCATCGACGTGACCACAAAGCCGGATTACACAGCCGTTTTGGACGTGACCAAGGCGCCGTACAACGCCGTGGGGAACGGAAAGGTCACCGACACCTACGCCATTCAAAGGGCCGTCAACGATTGCCCGAAGGACGGCATGGTCTACCTGCCGGAGGGGTATGTCTTCTGGTCGGGCGCGCTCTTCTTAAAGAGCGACATGACGTTCAAGGTGGACGGCATTCTCATCGGGTCCATCGAGGGGAAGGACTACCCGAAGATGAACACCCGCTGGGAAGGCTGGCGCAAAGTGGACAAGGGTTATGTCGTCGACAACACCGCGAACCCCAAACAGCCAAACGAGAGAGCCCATGCCAGTCTTATCACCGTCGGCGCCTATGATGAAGGCGACAACAGCGCCTATGGTCCGTTCAACGTCTCCAACGTCGTGGTCTGCGGCAAGGGTCAGATCAACGCCAACGGCCTGCGGCTGAGCTACACGGAGCTCGACAGGAACAACACCCGCACCAACAGCAGCAGAGTGCGCGGCCGAGCGTTCACGTCGCACAACGTACAGGGTCTGTATGTGGCCGACGTGGGCATTGCCTGGAGCCCCTCGTGGATCACGCATTTGATCTACAGCGACAAAGTCACCTTCGACCACTGTCTGGTGATCGGTTCCGGAACCGGTCTTGTCACCTCCGGCAAGTCTCGGCCCTCCCAGCTCGTGCCTGAACTTGTGAGCGAATACGGGACCGCCGGCAACAGCGGGTCACGGTCCTGCATCATCAACGGCGATGGCATCGACCCGGATTCTTCAAGAAACTTCAATGTGTTCCGCTGCCTCTTCTCCGCGGGTGACGACGCGATGGCCATGAAGTCCGGCCGCAACGGGCAGGGTTTCGATCTGCACAAACCGCTGGCGTACATCCGCGTGACCGACTGTCATGTGCAAAACTCCGACGGCGGCCTGGCCATCGGCAGCGAGAACGCCGGCGGCGCCCACGACATCCTGTTCCAAAACTTGACCATGAAGAATGTTTCGCTGCACGGACTCTGGATCAAGAGCATGTGGGCCAGAGGCGGGCTGTTCGAGAACATCGACTTCAAGGACGCATGGATGACGGGCATAGACGCCAACGTGATCCTGATGGAATACCGGTACAGCAGTTCCACTTCCGTGCCGGCGCGTACGGTCCCGGTTATGCGGCGTTTGCTCTTTGAAAACTGCCATGGCTACGGAACCAACGGCAGAGGTTTTGGCTTCCGCGGGACGCCGCTGCCGTCGGGGTTCGATGCAACGACCGGGCTGGGTACCGAGACGACCATCCTCCGTGAAGACAGTCGGGTCACCGAAACGGTCGTCCGTCCGCTGGGATACGTGCAGGACGTCATCATGAAGGGCTGCAGCCTCACAGGGCGGGTCACGAACACCAGCGCCAGCAACCAAGCGTGCATCCATGTGGCGGACAACTTTGACATTTACGACACGGACGTATCGGCGCTGGCGGGGACAAGCAATACAAACCGTGTGGTGTGGACGTACGGCACGGCGGCTGAGGCCGCTGTCACGACGCGCATTCGTTTCCACGATGAGTGCCCGGATGAATTCGTGAGACTGCAGGAGAAAGGCAAAACCAGAGAGGAGATGTATCCGTACTATCTCAGCGAGGACGTACATCCCTATTACAAGAGCTACAACAGTTTCAATACGCTGTACCCGCTTTATCCGTACTAAACCCCAAGGCCGTGTCAGCGGTGATGCCGCTTCACGGCGCCGCAAATTGTTTGGGAGGCGGACAGCCGACGTTCACGGCGACGCCGCCGCGGAGCGGTAGCGTCCGCCTCCCAAACCGCTTTGGAATGTCGGCCATTAAACATTTTTAGGAGTGACAGCTGATGAAAATGATCTACAAGAACGCGAAGCCCGTATTGGCGTTGGCACTTGCCGTGATTATGATGTTTGCATCGAGCGGGGGACTTGTATTTGCGGCGGGAAGGACGGTCAATACCGGCGCGGCCCCATCCGCGACAAACGTCGGCACCGCCGTCGTTCTTCCGACATCCGGCGCGCCCGGCGGTACCGGAAGTATTTCAATCAACACCGCAGGGACCATAGTCAGCGGCACGACTTCTTACGGGCGTATGCCGCTTTCGAACACCGTGGGCGATGTATTGCATTTTATCGGCACACAAGTCGTCAGGGCTGACGGCCCTTATAAGGTTTCGACGTATGTAAGGATGACCGCCCAAAGCGGCAACGCCGGCGCTGGCGTTATGGTTCGTGACAACAGCAATTCGGCCAGTGTAGCCTACGCCGCGTCGTACCTTCGGTACTCAACCGACGCCCCTGGCGGGTATAATTACCAGACGCACCGGCGTACTTCGAGCGGAGCCGATTCGGGTTCGGCCACGAACCCGTTTACAATGGGAGCGACCAACCCCGGATTAACCCCTGTGTCGGTGGATGTCGACACGAACGGCGTATCAACGATGACGACGCCGAACGCGTCCGCCGACAAAAACGACGTCGCGATAACGTATACCCCGAACATCTGGATCGGGCTGTGGGTCGGCAGGATGACGGTTGAATTCACCAGTTCGCGTATCCTGCAAAAACCCGGGACGGCGCAGGAATCCACACTGTGGCAGACCGAATCCCTCGCGACGCCGACGAACGGCGGATTCAGCTTCAGCGAAAACGACGTAGTGCTGACATGGAACGCGGTAACAGGCGCGAACCGTTACCGCGTCGAAAGCCCGCTCGGAACCCTGGTAGGCACTTCGGAGACGGCGACATATACGGTCGGCAACTCGGCCGGTGGCGCGACGTATTACATAATCGCCGAGAACTCGACGGAAGGCACAATCTTCCCTTCGGATGGCAAATATCTGAACAAGCCGCCGCTGGCGGTAGAGGTTGAGTCGGCGACCGGCCCGTATAACCTCATTTACAGCGCCAACGGCGGGGTTGGTCCGGTTCCGGCGACGGTGCAGTATGACGAGGACGAAACCGTCAATGTAGCTTTCACACCCGCGCCGACAAAGGCCGGCAACAACTTCTTGGGCTGGAGTTTTGACCCCGCCACAACCGGCGCGCCTGCGTATGCGCCGGGAGGCACGGCCACGTTCCCGATGCCCAGGGGATCGAGAACGCTCAACGCCATGTGGGAGCGCAGGGTCGTCTTTGACGCGAACGGCGGCGACGTAACGCCCCCGGAGCGGTATGTCACGGTCGGTACGCAGATAGGCGCGCTCCCAGCTTCAGCGGGCACGAAAGGCCTCAGCCAGTTTGGGGGCTGGTCGGCGTCGGCGGCTGGCGATACGCCATATACCGAGACGACGACCGTCACAGCCGGCGACGCGTTGACGCTGTACGCGATCTGGAACGGGCCTTACGCCGTTTCTTACAACGCCAACGGCGGCGCGGGCGTACCGGCCGCCGCCGATTACGCGATCGGATCGACCGTTGACGTGGCGTTTGCGCCCGCGCCGGCCAAAGCGGGCAACAACTTCCTCGGCTGGAGCCCCGCCCCGGCCGTTAACGGCGCGCCCGCTTACAGTTCGGGCGGCACGACGTCCTTCACGATGGGCAACGCGGCCGTAACGCTGAACGCAATGTGGGCGAGACAGGTCAACTTCGATGTAAACGGCGGCACGGGGTCGGCGCCGAGCAGGTTCGTGGCTGTCGGCACGGTGCTGGGCGCGCTTCCGGCGGACCCCGAGCCCGGCGACCCATCCAAGAAATTCGGCGGCTGGGGCACGCTGCCGACCGGCGGCACGAGATATTCAGCCGGCACTGTCGTGGCGTCGGGCGACGCCCTGACGCTGTACGCGCTTTGGGCCGAGCCGCCTACCGCCCAAAAAGAAGTCCTTGTGCGCAAGGACGGCTCGGGCGATTTCACGACAATCAAAGAAGCGTATAATTTCCTCCGCGACAACGATCTCCCGAACCGGACGATCGACGTCGGACCCGGTACGTTCACCGAGAAATTGACTATCAGGTTCCCGGTCACGATCAGCGGCGCGGGAAGGGGTACGGGCGACGACGCGACAATCATTACATGGACAGACGGCAACAGGACCCCGTTCCGCCCGGACGATACCGAGACCGAGCGCGACAAGGAGTATCTGTATCCGAGCATTCGTCCAGGCGGCCCGGCCGGCCCCGAGCCGAACGGCAGTTATGGCACGATGGGTTCGTATTCGGTCGGGTTCTTCCCCGGCTCCGAGGGTTCCGTTATCAAAAATTGCGCAGTCACCAACACCGCCGGTACCAATGTGGGGCAGACCGTGGCGCTGTTCTTCAACGCCGACAGGTGTATCGCCGATAACATCAGGCTGGACGCCCCGAGCAGCGATACGTTCCTGGTACACGATTGCAGAGCGTATGTCGTCAACTCGGAAATCCATGGCTCAACCGACTTTATATTCGGCAACGGCCAGGCCGTGATCTATAACAGCACGATCAATATCAAAACCACCGGCGGTTGCATGGCGGCTCCGTCTACCGACGTCCGGATCCCTTACGGCATACTGATCGAGAAATGCACGATCACCGGCGGCGGCAGTAGCGCTTCTTTGGGCCGGGCATGGCAGTGGAACCAAAATGCGAAAGAACCGGCGGAAAGGTACACCGTCGGCGGATCGGCGCTGCTTAAAAACAACACCGTAACAGCCACCACAACCGCGAACGGCTTTACGAACGGCACCGGAGGCGGGACCCCGCTTAGCCAGCGCCTGCGTGAATACGGGAGCGTAAACGCGGCGGGAACTCTTCTCACATTAAACGCCACGCGGCAGGCGCTTCAGCTTACCCAGGCCCAGGCGGACGATTACAACGTGTTTAACGTACTCGGTGTCAATCAATACAGCACCTCAAGCGATACGCTGTACGCCGAGCCGTGGATACCCCGATATGACACCTTCACGACGCCCGTTACCGAGATCAAAAACGTCAGCATCACGTCCGAAAACGGGGTGAAGATCGGCAGCGTGACCACCGCGCCTATCGGCGACACCATCAAGCTCAGGTTTGACGTGACAGAGAAGCTGTTCCCGATGACGAAGCCGATCGTCAACTTCAGGATCGGCGGCAGGGAAGCTGCCGAGGCAGTCTCGTTCTACGAGGAGATCGCCCCGAACAGATATGAGGCGACCTTCAAGGTCAACTTCAGCGACCACACCACCGGTTCGGACACCACATACGGCACGGCCGAGCCGGAGCGCAGCGTAAACCACGGCGGCATCGACGGCGCGGTTGAGTTCACGATTCAGGGCATCGGCCTTGATGGAAATGACATCACTCCCGTGAGTGCAACGAGCGACGGTACGTCGGTCGTCGTTGACAGGACGCTTCGCGCGATACCCGACGCTCCCGTCGTCTCACCGACGGCTGACAAGGCCGACCCATACTGGGACGACGAGATGTACGCGTATGTCGAGGATACCGTAATGGACAACGTACCTCTGTTCCTCGAGGCCTCGGGTATCCCCGAGTTCAAGATCACCGACGCCAAGTACGCGGACCTTATCCGCACCGCGAACGAGGGCGGCACGGACCGCCAGGATTACACGAACGTGTTCAAGGCGGCCATCGCCGACGCCAACGCGGTCGGCACCGGCGCGAAGGTCATCGTGCCTGGCGGGGACAATGTTGTTTACTACACCGGCGCGATTCACCTCTTGAGCAACGTCAACCTTGTCGTTGAGCAAGGCGCGACGGTGAGGTTCCTGAGGATTATCTCGCAGGAATACTATCCGATCGTGCTGCAAAGCTTCGAGGGGCAGGAACTCTACAACTATTCCCCGCCTATCTACGCTCTGAAGCAGAAGAACATCGCGGTTACCGGCGAAGGCACGCTGGACGCTCAGTACTCGGGCGGCTGGAGCACGAGGACAGGCGACAAAATGGCGCTCAACAAGGATTCCGACCGCGCCGTACCGGTCGTCAAGCGCATCTATACCGATTCAGCCGGACCCACCGCCGGTCAGATGCCCGCTACGATCCCGGTTATCGACGGCGATGAAGTGAAATATGTCGCGCTGCCGGCGGGGGCGGTGAACAACAGGATCGGTCTGCGTCCGTGTTTCATCCAGCCATACGCTTGTGAGAACATCATTCTCCGCGATGTGGCCTTAAGAGGCACCCCGATGTGGAACGTCGCCCCGGTGAGCTGCAGCAACGTGCTGGTTGACGGGCTGGACATCAACGCTGTTGGCATCGGCAACGGCGACGGAGTGAATCCGGTATCCACACAGTTTGTTATCATCCAGAACGTCTCGTTCGCGACCGGCGACGACTGCATCGCCATCAAGAGCTTTAAGAACGGCGACGGCCTGAGAAGAAACGAGCCGAGCCAGTACATCATCGTCAGGGACTGTGCGTTCGCGAACGGTCACGGTGGCGTCACGTGCGGGAGCGAGATATCCGGCGGTATCAGGTGGGTCTTCGCCGAGCGGTGCGCTTTCAGCAGTCCGAGCCTTGGGTATGCCCTCAGGTTCAAGGTGAACTCCTTCCGCGGAGCCACCATCGAAAACATCTATGAGCGCAACAGCACCATATCCAGGTCCTCCGACGCGGTGCTGTATATCGAATCGTCCTACACGTCCGGCAACAACCAGGACAGGGTGGGAGATCTCGGAAAGTACACGCCGCGTCTCAATAATATCTATATCAGCGACTTCACGACGCCGGCAGGCGCCAGCATCGGCTGCACAAACTTCGTCAGGATGACCGCGTACACCCGCGCGCCGATCAACGGCGTGCACATCAAGAATTCTACGTTCAGGGGCGTCGGGGCCAGCACCGTTGAGAGCTTATCCGGCTGGGAGCTTATCAACGTAGGTACGACGACCGCCGCAAATCCGAGCGGCACCCCGACTATCGTGAACTCGATCCCAATGAAGATAGCGAACGTCAAGCTCAGCGGCGGCGGTGTGTCGGCCGACCTCAAGGACACGTTGACATACGGCAACAACAGCGTCGCCATTATGAAGAGATCCGGCACAGCCTACATGGTGTCGGGCAAGCTTGAGACCGCCTCAAGCACGACCCCGACGATCAGGGTGTTCACCGGAAGGAGCAAGACCAGTTACGCAACCGCGACCGTCACCCCGACAGCCAGCGGGTATAACTTCACCGCCAATGTAACCCTCGCGGCAACCGAGAATTTTTATTATATCAACATCACTGCCCAGAACGGCACGTGGGCCGCTTCCAACCTCAACCAGACCACAGCGGTTCATAACGTTGTGATGACGGACTACGCTTGGCCAAGAGACGAATTGCCGGTTCAGTTCACCACGGAATCGGTCACGGTCGATGCGAACGCCGAGGCGGTTTATGACAACGCGATCCCGGTCGATGTCTCTAAGAAGCGTAGCGCGGCCGCGACAGCCGACGCCCCCGACTGCACGACGACCGGCGTCGCCAGGGCGGTTTGGGACGGCGCGAATATGTATATCCTCGTTGAGGTCACGGACGCGAGCGTACGTACGGCAGGCACCGGGGTAAATACAGACGGCGTCGAGTTCTATATCGATTTCGACAACGACAAGCTGATGAAAGACCCGGCCGGGCGCAAAATGCACGACAACACAGAAAACGGTGTCAGCAGCGCTTGGGCTGAAGATTACCTTATCCGCGTAGCAAGCAACGGCACGGTCAGCGGCACCGGGCCCCGGGGCGGCACGTTTAACCAGCGCCTTGTCAGTTCCGCGGCACGCATTACCCCCACGGGTTATAACGTCGAGCTTGCGCTTGCGCTCGGTGGACTTCCAAAGGTAAACGGCGCCAATTTCGGTTTCGACATCGGCATCAACGACATGACCTCGACCCAGACCGCCCGCCAGCACAGGGTATTCTGGCACAGAACCGACGGCGCAGACCTGGTCGACGTTTCGACATGGGGCAGCGCAGTGTTGGAGGGCTACAACGGAACCGACCCGCGCAAGCCCGATAAATACTGGATAAGCGAGTATATAAAGCGCATAGAAACGACAGGAACTGTCCCTGTGAACATGTACCAGTTCCCGCGCGGCAAGTTCCCGCAGGGACAAATCGAGCTCGACGCGGCAGTCGCCCAGGCCAAAGCCGTCATCGCCGATTCGTCGGCCACATACCTCGATACCGACGCGGCTGCCGAACGCCTTCGCAACGCGATACTGAACCTGCCAAACGAGGGCAAGTTCCCGAATCCGAAGGATCTGCCGACCATAGGCTACATGCCAAACCCATTCGAGTTCTTCGACGGCAGCCCTGTGGAAGCGCCGTCGGATTGGAAAGCACGCAGTGCCGAGCTTAAGGACCTGATGTCCTACTACGAGTTCGGTGATTGGCCGGCCCCGCCGCAGAGCCTGACGGCGACCGTCGGCACTGCGGTGGTTGGTGAGTCCAAC
Organism: Oscillospiraceae bacterium; assembly: GCA_031265355.1. Lineage (NCBI taxonomy): Bacteria > Bacillati > Bacillota > Clostridia > Eubacteriales > Oscillospiraceae > Oscillospiraceae bacterium. The sequence goes on from JAISCT010000031.1 coordinate 33,037, forward strand.
CGCTTTAACATCCCGATCAATATCACCGACAACGGCAGGAACGCGACGCTCGACGCGACGATAACGCTGCCGCAGGGCGCGGGGCCGTTCCCGGTCATCGTTTTTCTCGATTTCAGCGGCACGTACTCCGGTTACAATGCGTACCGCGACGCCAGCGTCAGCCAAGGTTTCGCGCTGATGCGTATCCAATACGACACGATAGCCAGCGACACGCTGAACACGCGCACCGGCCCGTTCTTCACACTGTATCCGTGGGCTGAAGCGGACGCCGGTTCCGAGCTGACATGGGCGTGGGGAGCCTCGCGCTGCGCGGACGCCCTGGATTATATCATGGCGAACAACGCGGCTTACGCCGGAAGGTTCGACATGGATAAGCTGGTTGTCGCGGGATTCTCGCGCACCGGCAAGGCCGCGCTTCTCGCCGGCCTGTACGACGAGCGGTTCAAGGTTGTAAACCCAATAGCCTCCGGCAGCGGCGGCGCGGGCGTCTACAGGTACGACGCGTTTAACAACAACTACAGCGGGATCTTTACAAACCCGGCGGCGCTAAACGCTGCCGACTGCGAAATCCTGCCGGAGCACATCAACAACTTCGGCAACAACGCAAACTCGATGCTGTGGCGTTTCCTGGATTTCGATAAGAATTACAAGCGTGACACGCCGTTCGGTTACGGCGGGCGTCTGCCGTACGACCATCACGAGATCATCGCCGCGATCGCACCGAGGGCCGTCATCATCAGCAGTATCAACGACGACCACCACAACCAGCCCGAAGGCGACGCCACCGGATACGAGGGCGCGAAACCCGTGTTCGAATTCTTGGGCGTGCCGCAGAACATCGCGCTGGACGTGCACCGCGCGGGCGGCGGCCATTCCGTTAAACAGGCTCAGTGCGAAAACGTCGTGGCGTTCGCCAAGATGGTGTTCTTCGGGACGGAAATGTCGGCGACACTGCGAAATCATCTCTACTTAAACCCATATGTCGCGACATTCGACCGATACTACGGCGGTCTTGACGCGATGATGCCCTGGCGGCATACGTTCGACGGCGCGTCCTTTGAGGACTACATGATCCTCGACAGCAGTATCTCGGGCAACGTGATTGCATCGGCGAAGATATCAGCCAAGAAAGACGCCAATCTTGTACTGGCCGCGTTCGGCGAGCGCAACGAGTTGATCAATGTCAAGGTACTGCCGGTTGCAGAAGGCACAGGCAGCTATGATCTTGCGTTCGACTTCACCAGCGCCGCGGAGGTCAGGGCGTTCTTCTGGGATATTGACAGCTACGAACCTTTGTGCGAACCTAAAAAACTGCACTAAGCGCGTACTGAAAGTTCATGAAATTCATATTGTGTGAAAACAGCAGGGGATCCGGCGCCGCTTTCGCGGCGCCGGATCCCCTGCTTGCCGGTTCACTTATCCCACTTATCCCTTTGCGTCTGTTTTGATCTCATCCCAGTAACGGCGGGCGGTCTGTTCGGTTTTGTTGGGGCCGTACTCGTAGTAGCGCGCGTCCTTTATCTCATCCGGCAGGTACTGCTGGGGGACGTAGTGGTGGGGGAAGTCGTGCGGATATTGGTAAGTGAGTCCCCGGCCCAGTTTTTGCGCGCCTTTGTAGTGGCTGTCTTTCAGGTGGGGGGGCACGTCGCCGACGCGGCCGGCCTGTACGTCGGCCATGGCGCGCCCGATGGCCGAGGCGGCGGCGTTCGACTTGGGTGCGGTGGCCAGCAGGATCACCGCCTCGGCCAGCGGCAGCTGTGCCTCGGGCAGCCCGACCTGAAGCGCCGCGTCCACACAGGACTTGACGACGACAATCGCCTGTGGGTGGGCCAAGCCGATGTCCTCCGCCGCCGTGACGAGCAGTCGGCGGCAGACGGACGGCAGATCGCCGGCGGCCAGCAGCCGCGCCAAATAGTGCACCGCCGCGTCGGGGTCGGAGCCGCGAATGGATTTTTGAAACGCCGACAGGACGTCATAGTGGACATCTCCGTCGCGGTCGTAGCGCATGGCCGAGCGCTGAGCCACCACCTCGGCGTCCGTCAAAGAGAAGACGGCGGCGCCTTCGGAGAGCGGCGTGGCCTTTGCCAGAAGCTCCACCGCGCCGACGGCCTTGCGCACGTCGCCGCCGCAGGCGGCCGCCAGATACGCCTCCACCTCATCCGGACACGCGATCGGGCGCCCCGCCCGCTCTGCCGCCAGCGCCACCGCCCGCCGGAGAGCCAGACGGACGTCCGCGGCGCCGACGGGTTTGAACTCAAAGATCGTGGAACGGCTTAAAATGGCGTTGTAAACATAAAAATAGGGATTTTCCGTCGTGGAAGCGATGAGTGTGATGAGCCCATTTTCGATGAATTCCAGCAGCGACTGCTGCTGTTTTTTGTTGAAATACTGGATCTCGTCCAGGTACAGCAGTACGCCGCCGGGCGCCAGCAGCGTTCCCAGGCTGGCGATGATCTCCTTGATGTCGGCCGTGCCGGCCGTGGTGGCGTTGAGTTTGTGCAGCGTGCGGTTCGTGCGCGCGGCAATGATGGAGGCCACCGTGGTCTTGCCGGTGCCAGAGGGGCCGTAAAAGATCATGTTGGGAATCAGACCACTGTCGATGATCCGGCGCAGCAGCCCCTTATTTCCCAATATATGGGACTGCCCCACCACATCGTCCAATGTGGAGGGGCGTATCTCATCGGCCAGCGGCCGTGCGGGGCTATTCATAGAGGGGGTGCTGGGCGCACAGCGCGCCGACCTCCGCGCGGATCTCGGCGGCGGCGCCCTCGAAGTCGACGGCCGCCCGGTGGATGAGCCGCGCGACGACGCGCATGTCCGCCTCTGTGAAACCGCGGGTGGTGGCGGCGGGCACGCCCACCCGAATGCCGCTCGTCACCAGCGGGCTCTGGGGGTCGCCGGGGATCGCGTTTTTGTTGACTGTGATATAGACCTCGTCCAGCCGGCGCTGCATCTCCTTGCCGGTGAGATCCACCGGACGCAGATCCACCAACATGAGGTGGTTGTCGGTGCCGCCGGAGACGAGCTGGAAACCGGTCTCAAGAAGGGCCTCCGCCATCGCCTGTGCGTTTTTGATGATCTGCTGCTGGTGCACCTTAAACGACGGCAGCAGCGCCTCACCCAGCGCCACCGCTTTGGAGGCGATGATGTGCATGAGCGGACCGCCCTGCGTGCCCGGAAATACGGCCTTGTTGATCTTTTTGGCGATGTCGGGGTCGTTGCACAGGATGAGACCGCCGCGTGGGCCGCGCAGGGTTTTGTGCGTCGTCGTTGTCACCACGTGGGCATGGGGCATGGGGTCGGGGTGCAGCCCGGCCGCGACCAGCCCGGCGATGTGCGCCATGTCGACGAAGAGATAGGCGCCCACTTCGCGGGCGATCTCACCGAAAGCGGCGAAGTCAATGGTGCGCGGGTAGGCCGACGCGCCGGCCAGGATCATCTTCGGTTTATGGGCCTGTGCCAGCGCGCGCAGTTTGTCGTAGTCGATGCGGTGGGTGACGTCGTCCACTCCGTAGGGGACGATGTGGTAATAGGCGCCCGAGATGTTCACAGGGCTTCCGTGCGTCAGGTGGCCGCCGTGGGCCAGACTCATGGCCAGCACCGTGTCGCCTGGCTGTACCAACGCGAAATAGACGGCGGCGTTGGCCTGGGCGCCCGAGTGCGGCTGCACGTTGGCAAACTGCGCCCCAAAGAGCTGTTTGGCCCGTTCGATGGCAATGTTTTCGGCAATATCGACACATTCGCAGCCGCCGTAGTACCGCTTGCCGGGGTACCCCTCCGCGTACTTGTTGGTCAGCGGCGTTCCCATGGCAGCCATGACGGCGGGGCTCACAAAGTTTTCTGAGGCGATGAGCTCGATGTTCCGGCGCTGACGGTCACACTCCAGGCCGACGGCGCGCCCCACCTCCGGATCGTGCCGGGTGATAAACTCGATGTTTTGTCTGACCATGTGCAGACTCCTTTCGGTTGGGAATCGCATCCCTTTTGATGTACCGCGCCGCCGGCGAATCCGAGCGGCCAATCTAAGAGGTATTATAGCGGATTTGGCCGCATCTGACAACAGGTTTTGTCAGAAAACCCGCCGCTGCTGTCCGCCGGCCGCGCTTTTCTTTTCGGAAGGATTGCCAAAGGAGGTCGGGTGTGATACAATATGTGATGTTTACCGTGACGACCGCACCGGGGAAGTGGGGAGAGGACGTGCGTTGCGAGATCCTGGGGATCGAGTTCGACAATGTGACCATAGATGAGGCGCGGGCCCGTGCGCTCTTCTTTCTGGATGATGAGACGCCCGACGGCGGCGCGCGCCTGATCGTGACGCCAAACGCCGAGATCGTGATGATGTGCCGCCGCGACGCGGCGGCGCGGGAGGCGGTGCGCGCCGCCGATCTCATATTGCCAGACGGCGTAGGCGTCGGAATTGCATCCCGGATTTTGGAGCGGCCGCTGCGCGCGCGCATGGCTGGCATCGATTTTGCCGAGGCGCTGCTGCCGGCGCTGGCCGCGCGGGGGCGCCGGTTATTTTTCCTCGGCGCCGCGCCCGGCGTGGCCGAGGAGGCGGCGCGCCGCGCCGCCGCGCGGCACGCGGGGCTTGTGATCTGCGGCACGCAGGACGGATATTTCACGCGGGACGAGGACGCGGCGGCCGCAGTCCGAGCGGTCGGGGCGGATGTCGTCTTCGTCTGTCTCGGCGCACCGAAGCAAGAACTGTGGATGCGCGCGCACGCCGCCGCCACCGGGGCGCGGCTGCTGGTGGGGCTCGGCGGCACGCTGGATGTGTGGGCGGGCCGCGTGCGGCGTGCGCCGACGCTGTGGATCCGCTTGGGGCTGGAGTGGCTTTATCGGTTGTTGTGTCAGCCGAGGCGGTTGTGGCGCATGCTGAAGCTGCCCGTCTTTTTGTGGACTGCGTGGCGCGCCCACAGGAGAGAAAAGAGACAATGAATCCGCGGTCCGGGCAGGGGCCGCCGCAGAGGCGCCGCTTTGGGCGGCCGGGGAGGGAACCGAGCGAGATGGTCTTTTCGAGTCTCATTTTTTTATATATCTTTTTTCCGCTCTGTGCCCTCATCTATTTCACCGTGCCGAAGCAGCGGGGGAGGAACATCGCTCTGTGCCTCAGTTCGATGATATTTTATGCCTGGGGCGAACCGCTTTGGGTCGTCTTGCTTGTGTTCTCGGCGCTGGTGGATTACGTAAACAGCAAGATCATCGACGCCCACCGCGGTGCATGGCAGGCCAAGGCCGCCCTGGTGGCTTCGATAGTCATCAATCTTGGGCTGTTGTTTACCTTTAAATATCTCGATTTCTTCCTCAGCGTGTTCGGTTGGGTCGCCCGCATCGAGGCGCCGGTGGTCGGGCTGACGTTGCCGATTGGCATCTCGTTTTACACCTTCCAGACGATGTCTTACACGATCGACGTATACCGGAACAACGTCAAGGTGCAGCACAGTTTCATGAATTTTTTGCTGTTTGTGTCGCTGTTTCCGCAGCTCATCGCCGGCCCTATCGTGCGGTACAGCGAGATTGCGGAACAGATCGACGAGCGGACCACCACATTGCCGGACATGGCGGCCGGCCTTACACGGTTCATGACGGGCCTCGGCAAAAAGGTCCTGATTGCAAATTTTGCGGGCGCCACGGCGGAGAGCATCCTCACCGCCGATCTGGCGGGTCTCTCGTGCGTCGAGGCGTGGATCGGCATCTTATGCTTTACTTTTCAGATCTATTTCGATTTTTCCGGGTATTCCGACATGGCGATCGGCCTCGGCCGGTTCTTCGGTTTTCGCTATGGGGAGAATTTTCGCCATCCGTACATCGCCCGGTCCATCACGGAGTTCTGGCGGCGGTGGCATATCTCGCTTGGCACCTTCTTTCGCGATTATCTCTACATCCCGTTGGGCGGCAACCGGCGGCGGCAGATGCGCAACATCTTGATTGTCTGGTTTCTGACCGGCCTGTGGCACGGCGCGAGTTGGAATTTTGTGCTGTGGGGTCTCTATTTCGGAGCGTTGCTGCTGCTCGAAAAGTATTGCCTGCAGGGTGTCTTGCGGAAGCTGAAGTGGGGCGCCGCGGCGTATACCTTCCTGTTGGTGGTGCTCGGGTGGGTGCTGTTTTATTTCACCGACTTGTCGCGGGCCTTCGCCTTTGTGAAGGTGCTCTTTGGGGGCGGCGTCCCGTTTGACGCGCGCGCGCGCATCCTCCTGCTCAACAACCTGCCGCTGCTTGTGCTGTGCGCCGTCGCCTCGACGCCGCTCGGCGTGTGGGCCGTCGGCAAGGTACGTGTGTACGCACAGACTGCCCTGCCCCGTGCGGCCTGTACGGCCGTGTTCCTCGCCGGTCACGCGGGCATGCTCTTCCTGTGTACGGCCTCTCTGGTGGGCGCCAGCTACAACCCATTTTTGTATTTCCGCTTTTGACGCGGCGCCGCGTCACAGAATGAATGGATAAATATGGAAACCACGGAGGAAAAGAGCATGAAACGGATCCCGGCGCTGGTCCTTGTTTTCTGCTTGCTGCCCATGTTCGTGCTTGGCGTGGTCAGCGTGCTTGATGCGGGAGAGACGGTGTCTGAGCTCGAACAAAGGACATTGGGAGAGAAACCGGCTTTTTCGTGGAGCGCCCTCTTTGCCGGGACGTACACGCGCGCGCTGGAAGATTATTACGCCGACACCTTCCCGCTTCGGGACGTCTTCCTGCGCGCCAGCACCGCGTTGGGGCATTTTTATTACTTCAACGCCGGAGAGGAGGCTATCCTGGTGGTCCCGCACCAGGGCGCCGACCCGGACGTCGGGGGTATCGAGTTGAGCGGCGAGGCGGACGCTGTGCCGTCCGTGCCGGAGACGCCGGCGTCCCAGCCGCCCGTGCCGGAGGCGGCGCCGCCGAAGAGCACGCCGGAGGGTCCGGCCGTGTCTCCCTCCGAGACGCCGGCCCCGACCGCCCCGATCGATTACCCGGAGATGTCCGAGGTCGTGAACGCGGGCAATATAGTCATCATCGGTGACAGGGCGATGGAGATTCCCTATGTGAACAAGGCGACGGTGACCCGCTACGCCGGCATTATGAACGCCGTGGTCGGCGCGCTGCCCGGGGTGCAGGTCTATGCGCTGACAACGCCCAACGCAGGCGAATTCTATTCGCCGGTCTCGATGCACTCCGGTACTACGTCCCAGCGGGATATGATAGCGCTGATGTACGGGCAGCTCGCGTCCGGCGTCCGGTCGGTCGACGCCCACACGGTCCTGAGCCGGCACACCGACGAGTATATTTTCTTTCGCACCGACCACCACTGGACGGCGCTCGGCGCCTACTACGCCTACACGGCGTTTTGTGAATCAGCCGGCCTGTCCTACTCGGACATCTCCGAGTTTACTACGGGCGTCTACGAAAACTTTGTCGGCAGCATGTATGGGTTTACGGCCAAATACCCGCAGAGTCGGGTGCTCCGGGACAACCCGGACAGCCTTACCTACTACCTGCCTATTGTACCGAGCACCGCGACTGTCTATTCCTCGGGCCGGCTGGAAGACGGACGTACGGCGTCTGTCGTGTCGGAAAGCATCTCCGCCTCCTACGGGAACAAATACATCTGTTTCATCGACGGGGACAACCCGCTGTCGGTCGTCCGGAGTGAAAACGGGAGCGGCCGCTCGATCGTCGTAGTCAAAGAGTCCTACGGCAACGCCTTTGTTCCCTTCCTGACATCCCACTACGAGACCATCTACGTCGTCGATCCGCGCCACGTGAACGGCAAGGGGCAGCCGAGCCTTAACCTGTTGGAACTGATCCGGACACAGAACATCGATGATGCATTGTTTATCAATTACCCGTTCTCTATCAACAGCGCCGGCTATTGCTCCATGCTCGAACGGCTGACGGAGGGCGCACAAAACGGCGGTTCCGCGGAATGAAATCCGCCGCAAAACCGCGAGATGATTTGAGGAAATGAGGACTATATGTTAGATTTCGCACCGATCGCGCTGGAACACAAACCGGAATTTGACGCCTTCAGCAGCCGTGCCGAGGGCCGTATCACCGAGCATTCCTTTGCGTCACTCTATGCCTGGGCTCCGCGTTTCAAGACGGAACTGTGCAGGAAGGGAGCGTTTCTCTATCTGCGGACCCAGGCGCCCCAACCGGTATTCCTGATGCCGATGGGAGAGGGGGACCTGTCCGAGGCATTGTATGAGATGGAGACGGACGCGAAGCGGATGTCGATCCCGTTTCAGATGCGGGGTCTGACACGAGAGACAGTACGCCGCGTGGAGGCGGCCCGGCCGGACCGCTATGTCTTTGCGGAGCGGCGGGACCAGGCGGACTACCTGTACGCGGTGAACGATCTGCGCGACCTGCCGGGGCGGGGGTACCACGCCAAGCGAAACTTTATCACCCGGTTTGAGAACCAATACGCCGGGCGTTGGCAGTATGAGGACATCACGAAGGACAATTTAAATGACGTCTGGGCGTTTCAGGATAAATGGTGCCGCAAAAACGACTGTGCCTCCAGCATCACGCTTCAGGAGGAATCCACCGCCATCGCCATGCTGCTCTACAACCTGGACGCGCTGGGCGCGTTCGGCGGACTGCTGCGGGTGGACGGCGCCGTGACCGCCTTCACCGTCGGCTCTCTGATCGGGCGGGATACACTGGACGTCAATGTGGAAAAGGCCGATTACGATGTGGTGGGGTCCTATCCGATGATCAACCGGGCCTTCGTCCGCCGCCGCTGCGAGGAGCTCTCCTACATCAACCGGGAGGAAGACATCGGGATCGAGGGACTCCGGCGCGCCAAACTCTCCTACCGTCCGGTGGAGCTCATCCTCAAGTACGACGCGGCGTTGCGGGAGGCGTGACGGTGGACGGATTTGACATCCGCTATGCGCGGGGCGGAGATGCGGCGTCCGTGCGCGCGCTGTGGGCGCTTTGCTTTCCCGGTGAGGCCGCGTTTGCAGAGTATTTCTTTGCCCGGCTCTACCGGCCGGAGCGGGCGCTGCTGGCTGTAGGGCCGGACGGTCCCGCCGCCATGCTCCACATCATGCCTTTCGAGATGGCGTGGCTGGGGCAGACGGTCCCGGTTGGTTATGTGTACGGCGTGGGTACGCACCCGGCCTTTCGGCGGCGCGGTCTGGCGGCGGGGCTGCTTGACCAGGCGCTGTTTGAGATGCATCTGCGCGGATGCACGTTTGCCGCGCTGATCCCGCAGGAGGCGTGGCTGTTTGATTTCTACCGGCCCTTTGGATTCGCGGCCGTCTTCCGGCGGCCGACAGTCGGCTATGCGGCCCCGGGCGGCGTTCACACGGCCCGGGCGGCGGACATAGAGGCGCTGAACCGGCGGTATGAGATCCATCTGGCGCGCCGGCCGCACCTGCTTCGTACGCAGGCCCACTGGGAGAACATCTTGGAGGAGTGTGCGCTGGCCGGCGGACGGGTGTTGATGGACGATGCGGATGGGTACGCCGTGTATGCGGACGGCTCGGACGTGCCTGTGGAATGCTTTGGGGCCGGCGCCGCCGAAACCGGCCCGGCGTGTCCGTTTGGGTGCCTGCGGGTGGTGCAGGCCGGTCGGGCGCTGGCCATGGCGGCGCAGGCCGGGCGCCGGGTGCCGGACGCGGAGCTGCGGGACGCCTGCGCACCTTGGAACAACGGGCGCCTGACGGCCGTCGGCGGTTGTCAGATGGATCCGTCCGACTTGGCGGTGTGGCTCTTTGACGGCACGGCGCCGTACATGCAGCTCATGCACAACTGAGAGTCCGCCGAAACGTAATCTTGTCAGTTGGCTTGCCTTTTTCGGCGCGTTTGGCGCCAAGAGACGTATAGGGGGTGTGTTTTTGTGGTATATGTGATTTTGACGGACGGATTCGAAGACATGGAAGCGATGGCGCCTATCGATGTGCTGCGCCGCGCCGGTCTTTCGGTGACCACCGTGGGGACGCCGGCGCAGACCGTCGTCTCGTCCCACGGCGTGCGCCTCACGGCGGACAGGGCGCTCGGCGGCCTCGACGCCTCCGACCTTGAGATGCTGGTTCTGCCCGGCGGCCCCGGCGTGGAGTCTCTGAAGCGCACGCCGGAGGTATTGGCCCTGCTGCGGGATGCTGTCCTGCGGGATAAACCCGTCGGCGCCATCTGTGCCGCGCCCAGCATTTTGGCGGAGCAGGGTTTCCTGGCCGGGCGCCGCGCCACCTGCTTCCCCGGCTATGAGGATGTGTTGATCCGCCACGGGGCGCACGTGGAGGAGGGCCGGGCGGTGGTACAGGACGGATCTTTTGTCACAGCCCGGGCGGCCGGCAGCGCCATCGCGTTTGCCCTGCATCTGACGGCCGTGCTGCGGGGTTGGAGCGAGGCTGAAAAAGTGCGCGCGGCCATCTGTTACGAAACGGCCGACTGAAGGACGATCCGGTAGGCGCCCTGCGCGGGCGCCGAGGAGTCCGGAAAGAAGGAGACGAAAACGAGCATGTCCCAATCGCAAAAGGAGAATCGGCCGGCGCGCAAGCCCTCTTCACCGGAGAGGCGGCCGGCCTCAAGAAAACCGATGTCCAAGCGACCGCGGGCCAACACGGGCTGCCTGTCCGGCTTGCTGTATTTTCTGTTTGTCGTGGGGATCTCCGCGCTGCTGACAGGCTTTGGTTGGCTGTCCGCCAACGAGGTGCTCGGCCTCTCCAAGCCGGAGGGGGTGGTGACAATCGAGGTGAAGGCGCCGGTCACAATCGGCGAGATTGCCGACGATCTCCAAGAGAAGGGCGTTATCCAATACAAGTGGCTCTTCACGCTGTACGCCGGCGTCACCGACGCCGAAGCGGACATCGAGCCGGGCACCTACGAGATCCGGACCAATTTTGATTATATGGCCATTGTGCATGCGATGGACGGGCGTTCCGACGACCGCGTCGTCGTCAAGGTGGTCATCCCCGAAGGGTATACGATGCAGGAGATCTTCGCCGCGCTGGAGGAGAACAAAGTGTCTACGGTGGCGAAACTGTGGGAAACGGCCCGCAGCCACGCCTTCCCATTTGACTTCTTAGAGGGGCTGCCCGAGACGGACAACCGCTTGGAGGGTTATCTTTTCCCGGACACCTACGAGTTCTATGTGAATGAAAACCCGGTCGACGTGCTGAGCAAGATGCTGATGAATTTTGACCGGAAGTTCACCGACGACATGCGCGAGTACCTGAACGGGATCGATTATACGATGCACGAGGTCGTGATCATCGCCTCGATGATCGAGAAGGAGGCCGCCGGCGCCGACGACGCGCCGCTCGTTTCCTCCGTCATCATGAACCGCCTGCGCAGCGATCGTTTCCCCTGTCTGCAAATCGACGCGACCATCCTCTATGCGCTGCCGGAGTACAAAGCGCAGCTCACGCAGGAAGATTTGCGCGTCGACAGTCCATACAACACATATCTCTACCCGGGCCTGCCGCCCGGCCCCATCGCATCCCCCGGCAAGTCGTCACTGATGGCGGCGCTTGAGCCGGAGGACACCGACTATTATTACTATGCCGTCAACAAGGACGGCGTGCATCAATTCTCTCGGACCAAGGCCGAACACGACCAGATCGTGGAGGAGGCCAAACAGGCGGAGCGGCAGGGATAGCCGCCCGCGCCGGCGCCGGCGGAACTGATGGACGAGAGGCGCCCCAAAGAAAAAACACCGCGGTTTCGCCGGTGGGACCGGGTGATACAGGAGGAGGACACCCCGACATGCAGCCGCTTGGACTCAATGAGATCCGTGAAAAGTTTTTGTCCTTTTTTGAGGGGCACGGCCATCTGCGTCTGCCCAGTTTTCCGCTGATCCCGCAGGGGGACGCGTCGCTGTTGCTGATCAATTCCGGCATGGCGCCGCTCAAACCCTATTTTTCCGGGGAGGCCGCGCCGCCGCGCCGGCGGGTGGCCACCTGTCAGAAGTGCATCCGCACGCCGGATATCGAGCGGGTGGGGAAGACGAGCCGCCACGGCACTTTCTTTGAGATGCTGGGCAACTTCTCCTTCGGCGACTATTTCAAGCGGGAGGCGGCGGCCTGGGCCTGGGCGTTCTGCACGCGGGAGATGGATATCCCCGCAGAGCGCCTGCATGTGTCCGTCTACCTGGACGACGACGAGGCGTACGACATCTGGACGAAGGAGATCGGCGTAGATCCCTCCCACATGAAGCGCCTCGGCAAGGCGGACAACTTCTGGGAGATCGGGTCCGGCCCCTGCGGTCCCTGTTCCGAGATCTATTTCGACCGGGGGGAGAAATACAGCTGCGGTGCGCCCGACTGCGCCGTCGGCTGCGATTGCGACCGCTATGTGGAGTTTTGGAACCTTGTCTTCACGCAGTTTAACAACGACGGCCAGGGGCAGTACACGCCGCTGGAGAACAAAAACATCGACACCGGCATGGGGCTGGAACGTCTGGCCTGCATCATGCAGGGCGTCGACAACCTCTTTGAGGTGGACACGATCAAAAACATCTGCCTGCATGTGTCCAAGATCGCCGGCGTGTCTTACGGGCACGCCGAGAAGCAGGATGTGTCCCTGCGCGTCATCACCGACCACATCCGCTCGACCGTGATGATGGTCTGCGACGGTGTGCTGCCGTCCAACGAGGGGCGCGGCTATGTATTGCGGCGCCTGCTGCGCCGCGCCGCGCGGCACGGCAAACTCCTCGGCATCGGCCGTCCGTTCCTCTTCGAGGTGTGCGACACCGTCATCCGGGAGAGCGGCGGCGCCTACCCGGCGCTGCATGAGAAAGCCGGGCACATCCGGCGCGTCATCCGCATGGAGGAGGAGCGCTTCGACAAGACGATAGACGCCGGCCTGGGGCTGCTGCGCGAGGACATCGGGGTGCTGCGCGCCGCCGGCGGCACGGTGCTGCCCGGCGAACAGGCATTTAAGTTGTACGACACCTTCGGGTTCCCGATTGATCTCACGGAGGAGATCTTGCAAGAGGCCGGCATGACATTTGACCGCGCGGCGTTTGATGAGCAGATGGCTCGGCAGCGCACGCGCGCCCGTTCGGCGCGGGCGTCGCTTGGGGACCTGGGGTGGGCCGGACTGGACTTGGGGCTGGACCGCGGTCTGCAGACCGAATTCATCGGCTACGACGTTCTGGAGGGCGAGGCCCGCGTGCTGGCCATGGCGGAGGACCGGGCACTGACGGACACGGCGGGGGAGGGCGCGCGCGTGAGCGTCGTGCTGGACAGGACGCCCTTTTACGCCGAGAGCGGCGGCCAGGTGGCGGACATCGGGCTTCTGACGTCCGAGGGCGCCGTGCTGCGCGTGGATGACGTCAAAAAGACCCAGGACGGGAAATACCTGCATGTGGGTGAAGTGGTTTCCGGGGAACTCACGAAGGGGGAGGTCTTGCGTGCGGCCGTCGACGAGGACCGCCGCCGGGCCGTGATGCGGGCACATTCGGCCACCCATCTGCTGCACCGCGCCCTGCGGGACGTGCTGGGCGACCATGTCGAACAGGCCGGTTCGCTGGTGGAGGCCGACCGCCTGCGGTTTGACTTCACACATTACGCCGCCGTGACGCCGGAGGAGATGGAGCGGATCACGCGGCGTGTCAATGAGATGGCGCTGGCGGCCCATGAGATCGCGATCCGGGAGATGCCGATCGCCGAGGCCAAGGCCCTCGGCGCGATGGCGTTATTTGGGGAGAAATATGGGGACGTCGTCCGCGTGGTGCGTATGGGCGATGTATCCGTCGAGCTGTGCGGTGGCACCCACCTGCGCAACACGGCCGCTGTGGGCGCGTTTTTGCCGCGTGGTGAGTCTTCGGTGGCCGCCGGGGTGCGGCGCGTAGAGGCTCACGTCGGACTGCAAGCCCTGGACGACGCGCGCGCGATGACCCGGCTCACCGGTGAGGCGGCCGGCCTGCTGAAGTCCGCACCGGCCGAGCTGCCCCGCCGCATCGAACAGACGGTAGCGGAGCTGCGCGCGTTGCACCGGGAGATCGAGCGGATGCGCGCAAAGGAACTCCGCGAGGAGGCCGGACAGTTCTTGCTGGCCGCCAAGGATGTGAAAGGGCTGAAAGTCGTCACGGGCGCGCGCCGGGGCGCATCGCCCGAGGCTGTCCGCGCGATGGGCGACTTCTTGCGGGACAAAGACCAGGACATTGTGGCCGTGCTGGCTTCTGTCTGGGAGGAGAAGCTGACCTTTTTGGCTGTCTGCGGCGCCCGCGCCGTGGCGCGCGGGGTGCGCGCCGGCGATATCATCAAGGCGGTCACCAAAGTCGCCGGCGGGTCCGGCGGCGGCCGCCCAGACAGTGCCATGGGCGGCGGGCGCGATCTCTTGAAGATGGACGACGCCCTCGCCGTCGTGGACGACTTCGTCTTCGGCGCGGCGCGGGACTGAGGATGCCGTCACAATGGTAATACGTCGGTGGCGACGGCGTCGATGAAGCGGCGGTCGTGCTCGACGAAAAGCATCGTCGGCGTGTGCGCCAGGATCAGCGTCTCCAGTTGGATGCGAGAGATCACGTCCACATAGTTCAGCGGCTCGTCCCAGACATAGAGGTGTGCCTGTTCGCACAGACTGCGGGCGAGGAGAACCTTCTTCTTTTGCCCCTCGCTGTAGTGTTGCATCTCCTCGTCAAACTGCGCGCGGGCGAAATCCAGCTTGCGCAGCAGCGTCAAAAACAGTGTTCCGTCGAGGCCGTTGTCCCGCGCCCAGGTCCGAAGGCTGCCCCGGAGAGACGAGGTGTCCTGCGGTACGTAGGAGAGCCGCAGCCCGCTTGCCCGTGTGAACTGCCCCGTGTGGGGGATTTCTTCGCCCATGACCAGCCTCAGGAGACTGGATTTTCCGCTGCCATTGCCCCCAATGACCGCCAGACGCTGGCCCGGCCGCAGTGTGAAGCGGATGTCTTCGCAGATGACGTTGTCCCCGTAACAGATGCGGAGCGCGTCGGCGTCCAGGAGGCGCGGCGCGTGGTGGGTGAGAGGGTGCAGGGCCAGCGGCGCCGACGATTCCAGGTTGCGCAGCAGTTTGGCCTTCTCTGCAGCCGCGGTCTCTCGGCGGTGCTGCGTGGCCTTGGCGCGCTTCATCATCTTGGCGGACTGGTGTCCGATGTATCCGCGGTCCGCCGCGTGGTCGCCGATTTTGCTTGCCTCCACCCGGTCGGCCCACCCGGCCGTCCGGCGAGACGCCTCGGTGAGGTGCTTCATCTCTTTTTTCAGGCGGTCGTTTTCGGCGCGTTCAAAGGCGTCACGCCGCGCTCGGTTTTGCTGCCAGGTGGAGAAATTGCCCTGCTGCACCTCAATATCGGCCCGGTTGAAGGCGAGGATGTGGTCGACGCAGGTATCCAGAAACGCGCGGTCGTGTGAAACGAGGACAAATCCCTCCTTTTGCCGCAGATAGCGGCCGACCAGGGCGCGCGCGTGCAGGTCCAGATGGTTGGTGGGTTCGTCGATCAGCGGGAAGTGTCCCTCGCGCAGGAACAGCGCGGCCAGCAGAAGCTTGACCTGTTCGCCCGGGGAGAGAGTATCAAACGGCCGGTCGAGCACCGCCTCATCCAGTGCGAGCAGAGAGAGCTCGCGAGACAGCCTCCAGGCCTCGTTCGAGGGGATGAGGCGCGCCGCGATGTCGCGCGCCGGCCGGCGTCGGTCGTCCGTATCGGGCGGGAAGTAGTCGAAGCGCACGGGCGCCAGGATCTGTCCGCGGTATGCGTACTGCCCCATGAGCAGGCGCAGGAAGGTCGTCTTCCCGCGTCCGTTGCGCCCGATCAGGCCCAGACGCCAGGTCGTGTCAAAGCGGAAACTGACGTCTTCAAAGACTGTCTGCGCGCTGCCGTCGTAAGAAAAGGTCAAACCTGAGACTTGGATGATCGACATGCGAGAGCCCTCCTTTGCGAGCGGGTTTTTGGTGTGAAACGGACAAAAAAGATGCGGGCGAACGCCCGCATCCCGAAAAAGCCCGTCACGCCCCCAACCGTCGGCGGATGGAGGGCACAGAAAAGCCGGAAGCAGAGGCGCACGCTCTCTTGCCGGGACGCCGCAAGCCGGGGCGGAGCTGTCCGCCCGACGGGTGTCCGCAATCAGCAAGAGGTGTGGCGCATCCTTCCAGCTCCCATCGTAAATGATAGTGACAGTTTACCAGAAAGATTCGATCCTGTCAAGCCCGCAGCAGGCATGTCGGCTGGGAATCATCAATGGAAATGAGGGTAAAACGATGTACATAAAGAGCCGGGTGGTTTCTTTGGCCTACAAAATAACAGCCATGGCGGTCTGTTTGGCAGGTGTGCTGCTGATATTTGGCTTTCCAAATGCATTGAATCTGAGTACGATAAAATATTACACGGTACAGAGCAATCTCCTGTGTCTTGTATTCTTAACTGTATCCGTAATCCAAGCAATCGTTCAGATGAAAAGAGGCGGCTTGTACGGGGCTGTTACGTATATGCCGCGTTGCAAAGGAGCGGTGGTCATTGCCATTACTCTGACATTGCTTGTATACCAATTCATGCTTACGGACACGCCATTTTCCATGACGGAGGGCGGCGCCGGTAATTTTTTTGTCCACTTTCTTACGCCCGTCCTTATGATTTTAGATTGGCTGCTTTTTGATGAGAAAGGACATTACCGTGTTTCAGATCCGCTTTGGTGGACTGTCATTCCGCTGTGCTATTTGGCCTATGCCTTGGTTGCGGCTCCGATCGGAGTGACTTACATAGGAGGCAGCCGTTACCCATATTTCTTTCTGGATATTGACGTAATCGGTGTAACCGGTGTGGTGCGCTATGTTCTCATGATAACGGTTGTTTTTCTGGTATTGGGTTACCTGATATTTGGCCTCGATAAATGGATGGGTCGCCAGGCCAAAACAGCAGATGAACAAAAAACTACGCAGGAGATTCAGAGAATGGAGAGAACATTATGATGCGCAACCCTGAACAAACGCAAAGGCGAAGATTTTGACATGTAAGCAAATGCGAACGGATGTGGGCATATTTGGAGCCGGAGGTGCAATCATATGACGTCTGAACACATAAAGAAATTGCTTGCCGACGGCGAAGGCTTGACGGTCGAATTCAAGGAATGTGTGAACGAACTAAGCAAGACTGTCTTTGAGACAGTCTGCTCGTTCTCCAACCGCTACGGCGGTCACTTACTGCTGGGCGTCAGGGATGACGGCGTGCTCATCGGCGTGAATCCTAAGACAGCGCCGCAGATGAAGAAAAACTTCGCAAATATGCTGAACAACGCGCAAAAGACATCGCCGTTGCTTTTTTTGAACCTGGAGGATGCGGAATTGGACGGCAAGCTGCTGCTCCACGCATATATTCCTGTAAGCTCGCAGATACAGTCTTGCTCGGGCAGGATATACGACCGCAATGAAGATGGGGACTTCGATATCACGAACTCCACTGATTTGGTTGCGCATTTATCGGTGCGCAAGTCGAACCGGTTCACTGAGCGCGAAGTGTTTCCCTATGCAAAAGAAGAACATCTGCTCTTGGACAAGTTGATTCCTATGGTGAGGAATATGGCTGTGGGAAGAATGCCCAATCACCCGTGGAAAACGATGTCGGATATGGAGATAATGAGGAGCGCCGGATTGTATGACGAAGATGTCCGAACCGGGAAACGTGGCTTCAACAGAGCGGCGATACTGCTGTTCGGACGTGAGGAAATCATCCAGCAGGTCGCGCCGGGATACGTTACCGATTGCTTGCTCAGAGTCAAGAACACCGATCGCTACGACGACAGGCTGCGTGTGGAGGTCAACCTTATCGAGAGCTTCGACATAATCATGGGATTCATCGCAAAGCATACGAACGACCCGTTTTTCTTGATAGACAATCGCAACATCAGCGTAAGAGACAACATCTCAAAGGAAATCGTCTCAAATATCCTTGTCCACCGCGAATTTTCAGGGACATTCCCGGCGCGTGTCATCATCGAGCAGGACCGCCTTGTGGCAGAGAACTGGAATCGTGCGCTCCGTCACGGGCGAATAGACCCCGACAACTTCGAACCGTACCCAAAGAACCCCATTCTTGCCCGCTTCTTCGTGAACATCGGGAATGCGGACACTCTCGGCTCCGGAGTTCGGAATCTCGTGAAGTACACGAAACTCTACTCAGGCGGCGAGCCGGAGCTTATTGAAGGCGATATCTTCAAGACCATCATTCCGCTTGCTGTAGCAAGCGAAAAACGAGCGAAAAACGAGCGAAAAATAAGCGGGCGTATGGGAATAGCACAAGCGAAAAGAAGCGAACAATCATGGCCCATCTCGAAGAGCACGAGCAAGCTACCGTTGCCGATTTTACCAAAATATTCAAACTGAGCAAAGGGCGCGTCCGTGCCATCCTGCTCGAAATGACGAGAGAGAACTTGATTGCGAAGATGGGAAAAACAAAATCGGCTCACTACGTGTTGAGACAAAAATGAGCTTTCCGACTGTCTCATGCGCTGGTAAATTTTGGAATCTTAACACATCAAGGGCGGTTTGAGATGGGAGTATAAGACCATCATGGTCAAATGGTTAAAACTGACACAGCATCAATATATCGGTTTTTTCGCGTTGGGCCTGGCGTTTTTTGTTCTGCAAGAGATGCCGTATGTTATCATGCCGCTGATACCGCTTGCAGCCAATCCGCTCATGGAGATGGCGGATAAGTCGATGATTTTGAACGCGGCGGAAAAAACGCTCGGGATATCGTGCATTGTTGTATTGCTTTTTCTTGTGCGGAGTGACAGCAAATGGTTCTCGCTGGACGGCACAAAAGAGATTGTATTTTTTTGTTTGGCTATGCTCGCGATTGTCGGTTATTTTACAGGTTGGGCGTTTTACTTCAACGGTCATCAAAGTCTGCCGCTCATGCTCTGCACATTGGTTGCATTGCCGCCAATTTACTATTTGTTTATCGGATTGTGGCGAGGCAATGGTGTTCTTGCGGTGATTGGCGGGCTATTTTTTGTCGCGCACATATCCAATGTATGGTACAACTTGCATTGAAATTGAAATGCCGAGAACAAACGCGGGGGTGACAACGGCCCGCAGGGTATGATATACTAGTGCGAGGTTGTCACGCGCGCGAAGCCGTGAGACCCGTAAGCGAAACACAGGAAGGGAGCGTGCGAAATGGATTGCCTGTTTTGCAGCATTGCGGCCGGAGAGATCCCCGCCAAGACGGTCTATGAGGACGAACTGGTGATGGCATTTTATGACATCACGCCGGCGGCGCCGGTACACATTTTGTTGATCCCCAAGCCCCATATCCCTTCGGCGGCGGCGCTCACCGAGAAGGACGCGGCCTTGGTGGGGCATATTTTTGCCATTATCGCGCGGCTGGCCAAGGAGTACGGGCTTGAAGAGGGGTTCCGCATCGTATCCAACGTGGGGACGCTGGCCGGGCAGTCGGTGCCGCATCTCCATTTCCATCTGCTGTCCGGTCGGGCACTGGCCTGGCCGCCGGGCTGATCTGTGTCGTCTCTGCGGGAAAAATTCCTCGCCCGACCGTTTTTGGCCGGGGTTCTTGCCATGAGCGGCGCGATGGTGCTCGCGTACTACTGGCTGCCGTTCGGCAGCGCCTCTACGGCCGCTCTGGCGGCGTTGGCCGTGGGGGCGCCGGCCTTGGCGCTGACGCTGCTCTGGCGCCGGCACGGGTGGCTGACGCTGGCGGCGGCTGTGGTGTGCCTGTCGGCCGCGGTAGGTTTCGCCTGGCGCTGGGGGTATGACGCGTTTTTTGTCGAGCCTGCGCTGCCGCTCGACGGCGCGCAGGAAACGGTCGTCGTCGAGGCGCTCTCCTATCCGGAGGAAACGGCGTACGGGAGCCGATTGACCGCCCGGGTCCTGCGCCCGGCCGGGCGGCGCTGGAAAGCGCTGCTCTACCTCGACGATGTGCCGGCGGACATGAAACCGGGCGATCGGTTCGTGATGGAGGCGCAGATCAGAGCCCCGGCGCCGGGGAGCGTGGAGGACAGACTGGCCAGCGCGCGCCCGCGCGGCGTGATGCTCTCGATCACGCAGCGGGGCGCGTATACACAGCAGCGCCCGGAAGCGGTGCCCTGGTTACTCTGGCCCGTCGTGTGGGCGCGGGCGCTGGGCGATGGATTGAAACAGGCGCTGCCGCCGGAGGCGGCGGCGTTGGCGCGCGCGCTTTTCACCGGGGACAAGAGCGGGCTCGGGGAGGACGTGATGGCGGCGTTTTCCGACACGGGGCTGTCCCATGTGGTTGCCGTGTCCGGTCTCCATATCTCGTTTCTCATGGGGTTTATGCTGCTGCTCGTCGGCCACAAGCGGCGGTATGCGTTCTTTGTCGCGGTGCCGGTGATTGTTCTGTTCGTCGCGGTGGCCGGGTTCCCCGCGTCGGCGATGCGCGCGGCCATCATGCAGGGGTTCTTTTTGTTCTTCTGGCGCAAGGGAGAGGAGCGGGATTCTCTCTCGGCGTTGTCCCTGTCGCTGGCCGTGCTGCTGATGGCCAATCCATACGCCGTGGCCGACGTGGGGCTGCAGCTCTCTTACACCTCGGTGCTGGGGATCATTCTGTTCGCCCGGCGCTGGCAGCAGTCTTGGGAGGAGAGCGTCCGGTGGCTGTCCGGGTTTTGGAAGGCGATCTTTCACTACATCTTCACGAGCGTCGCCGTCTCGCTGGCCGCCCTCGTGTTCACGCTGCCGCTCATGATGGTGTATTTCGGCACGTTCTCGCTCATCGCCCCGCTGGCGAATTTGCTGCTGCTGTGGGTGGTGACGCTGTGTTTCCTCGTCGGGGTGCTGACGGCACTGATCGCGCAAGTCTGGATGCCGCTGGCGGTGGGGCTCGGCTATGTGGCCGCGCCGTTTTTCGACTTCTTCCTCATGATGGTGCGGCTGCTGGCGCGGGTGCCTTTTGCCGCCCTTAAGGAGGCCAGCCCCTACATGGTTCTCTGGGCGATGTTCGCCTATACGCTGTTCTGGCTGTATACCTTCTGGCCCAAAGAAGGCGGCCGGGCGCGTCGGGCCTTGGCGCCGACGCTCGGGGCCGCTTTTATGCTGCTGCTCGCGCTGGTGTTCTCCGCCATTCCGCTTGACCCGCTGCAGATCGAGGCGCTGGACGTGGGGCAGGGGCAGAGCATCCTGCTGCTTACCCCCGACGTTACGATGGTGGTGGACTGCGGCGGCAGTGTGTCCCATGTGGCGCGTCGGGTGTCCGACCGACTGAAGAGCATGGGCCGGCGCCGGATCGATCTGTTGGCGCTGACGCACACCCACGCCGACCACGCGGGCGCGGCGGTCGATCTGATGCGGCAGATGGATGTCGCCTGTGTGGCGCTGCCCGCCATAGAGGGAGAGGGGTCCAATCTGCGCGGGGAGGTGCTGCGGGCGGCGTCTGAGCTCGGTGTGGCGGTGGCGGAGATTGGTCAGACGACGCGTTACGCGTTGGGGCAGGGGAGCCTGCTCGTATATCCGCCGCTCGTCGGGGGCGGCGAGAACGAGTTGGGGCTCACCTTCCTCGCTTGCCTGGGCGAATTTGAATTTCTCATCACCGGAGATCTGAATACGACGTCGGAACGGGCGCTGCTCCGGACCGTGTCGCTGCCATCCGTCGAGGTGCTGGTGGCCGGGCATCACGGCTCGAAATACGCCACTTGTGATGAACTCTTGACGGAAACGGCCCCGCAGGCGGCCATCATCTCCGTGGGGCGCAACTATTACGGGCACCCGACGCCCGAGACGCTCGGACGGCTCGCGGTGCACGGCGTGGAGGTCTACCGCACGGACGAATGGGGGTCCGTACGCGTCTGTGTCGGCCCTCCGGACGGCTGAGTGCAAATAAGAGGGGAGGACACTTGTGAAGGCGGCGAAGACAGACAAGCTGGCACAGTTCAAACAGGACCTGCGGGCGGGGACGCCGGCCCGCCTGTATGTATTTTACGGCGAGGAGAGCTACCTGCGGCAGCACTACCTGGCCGAACTGAAGAAGCAGCTGGTGACGCCGGGGTTTGAGAGCTTCAATTACGAGCTGTTCGAAGGGCGCGGACTCGCGGCGGAGCGTCTGCAGGAGGCGGTGGAAGGGCTGCCTGCCTTTGCGCCGCGCAAATTGATCGTTGTGCGGGACATGGATCTCTACCGGCTGGAGGAAGCGTTTCGGTCCCTGTTGGAGCGGCTGCTGAAGGATCTGCCGGACACGGTGTGTCTCGTTTTTGTCTACGACGCCCTTACGCTGAAGACGGACGCCCGCACCCGCATACACGCGCTGCTGAAAGCGGCGGGGCATTTTGTGGAGTTTGCGCCGCAGGCGTCGCACGATCTGATTCCGTGGATTACGCGGCACTTCCGGGCGTATGGCAAGCAGATTGACCGCGCGCTGTGTGAATATCTCATCTTCCGATGCGGAGAGCTGATGGCTGGCCTCAAGTCGGAGATCGACAAGATCGCGGCGTTTGCCCCGACGGACACCGTGCGTAAGGCCGACATCGACGAGGTGTCCGTGCCGGCGCTCGACGCCGTGGTGTACCAGATGACGGACGCCCTCGCCGCCCGGCAATGGACGCGCGCGATGGAGATCCTTCTGACATTGGGTCAGATGCGGGAGGAGCCCATTGCGATTCTCGCCGCGCTGGGGCGGCAGATCCGGGGGCTGTACGCGGCCCGGCTGGCGCTGACCCGGGGGCTCGGCACGGAAGAGGTCATGCGTGTGATGGGCTATCGCTCGGACTACCCGGCCCGGCGTCTCCTCCAAAGCGCGCGGGGGCGGTCACTGTCGTGGTGCCGCCGGGCGGTGATCCTGTGCGCCCGGGTCGATTTGGAGTTCAAATCCGGCGCGGGGCGTGACCGCGCGCGTGCGCTTGAGTGGGTGGTGGCCGCGCTGTCTGAAGAGGAGGCCGGCGCATATCCGGCATGAATGAGGGGATGGATTGCTTCGTGGAGCGCATACGGGAAGTGATCGTCGTGGAGGGGAAGTACGACAAAAACGTGCTGCGGCAGGTGGTGGACGCCACCGTCCTCACGACGGACGGGTTCTCCATTTTTAAGGACCATGAGAAGAAAAAGCTGCTGATGAGGCTGGCGGAGGAGCGCGGCCTCATCATTCTGACGGATGGGGACGGCGCCGGCTTTGTCATCCGCAATCATTTGAAGGGCCTGCTGCCGAAAGGCCGGGTCAAACACGCTTACATCCCCGATGTGAGAGGCCGGGAGCGCCGCAAGAAAACCGGAGGCCGGGCGGGTCTGCTCGGTGTGGAGGGCATGCGCCCGGAGGTGCTGCTCGACGCGTTGCGGCGGGCCGGGGCCACGGTGGAGACCGGGAGCCAGGCGCCCCGCGGCGACCTTATCAAGGCGGATCTCATGGAGGACGGCCTCTCCGGCCGGCCCGACAGCGCAGCGCGGCGGGCCGCGCTGCTCAGCGCGCTGGGTCTGCCCGCGCAGATGACGGCCAACGCTCTGTTGGAGGTTCTCAATCTGCTCTGTGACCGGACGGCTTACAAGGCGCTGGTCGCCGCACTGCCGCGGCCGGAGGAAGGCGAACGCGGGGCAGATCCGGCAGGGGGGGTTTGGAGCTTGCCATAAAAATAAAAATGGAAAAATTTTGAATACAAAGGGTATGATTTGTCCACACTGTGAATAGAACTGATGTGACGAGACCTTTCCGACCTGCGCGGCACTGTCCGGCGCGGGCCGGGGCCGGATACCGGGCGGATGCCCGGGAGAGAGGGGATGACGGCTGTGGGGGTGCGGTTGACGGGTTCTCTTCTAAAACTGAAGCGGGACAAATCAACGCGCGAGCAGGAAAAACAAGAGCAGCAGGAAGTGCTGGAGGCCATGCGCCGGACCAGGCAGGAACTGTGCCTGGCGCGGCTGAATTTCAACGACGCACGGGCGCCGGAACTGGTGGAGGCCAGTGTGTACGAGATCAACGCCCTGCAGGCTCGGTACGCCTACTATTTGCGGTTGGCGCGGGAGATGCGGTGCGAGGAGCCGCAGGGGCTTGCCTTTCGGCCTGCGCGCCGTCCGGTTTCCTAAAATTCCCACAATCTGGAAGTCAATACATTCCAAATTGTGGGAATTTTGAGACGCCAAACAGAAAGACGCGGAGAGGGGGGAGACGATGACCGTGCTGCAGCAGGTGCTGTTGGTGCTGTTTGGCGCCGTGGTGCTGGTCGCGGCGCTCAAACTGTTTACGGCCCCGCTCCGACTGCTTCTCAAATTGCTGCTAAACACGGTGCTGGGCTTTGTCGGGCTGCTGGCGTTCAATCTCATCGGCGGCGCGCTCGGCCTGTCACTGCGGTTTAGCCTCGTTAACGCCGTTGTTATCGCCGTGTTGGGGCTGCCTGGGTTTGCGCTGCTGCTTTTGCTCCAGTGGCTGTTTGGGCTCTGAGATACACTTTTCCCGGGGCCGCCCTGTGCGGTCCCGTTCGTTTTGTGCTATGGAGAGAGGTCCTCATCCGGCCGCGAGGGTTTCGAAGGTGCGCAGAACCGCGTGGGCCACGGTCTCGTCCTCCTGCACACTGCCGCCGCTGACGCCGATGCCGCCCACAGTCCGGCCGCCGGTCTGCAGCGGAAAACCGCCGCCAAAGATGACAAGGCGGCTGTTGGTCACGTTGATGCCGAACGCGCTGGCGCCCACTTGAGCAATCTGGCCAAACTCGGCCGTCGGCTGACGCAGCACCGCGGCGGTGTAGGCTTTGTTCTGTGAAATCTCGATGCTGGGTAAAATGGCGTCGCCGAAGCGCTGCAGCAGGCGGAGGTTGCCGTTTTCGTCGGCTACGGAGAAGGTGACGCCCACGCCAAGCGAACGGGACGCCTCCTTGGCGGCCTGCGCCAGCGCCTCGCAGATCTCCTCCGTCAAGACAAATGTGCTCATAGAGTCCCTCCTTTTATTTTTGACAACATCTTATCGCAAACGTCCGGAGAAGACAAGAAAAATTTTGCATGCCAGTCCGCTCGGCGCCATATACTCGTAACGAAACAGGCCCGCAGGGCGCCGAAAATTTCATAGGCCTTGTGCCGGGGAAAGGGATGGACCGCCGCCATGGAGCTGAAGATACGCACCATTCATTTTTTTGAACCGATTTTGGAGAGTGACGCGTTTAGGGAGGAGTCGGCCGAGATCATTGTGCCGGACATGTTTCCGGACATCTCGCGCGTGTTGGACACCTCGGGGCTCGCTGTTGTGAAAGAGAAGAGCCTCAAAGAGGGGCAGGCCGAGATCTTTGGTGTGGTGAAGGCCAGTGTGCTCTATGTGCCGGAGGGGGAGCAGGGACTGAAAAAAGTCGACGTCGCCCTGCCGTTTTCCCACCTGTTTGAGGAGCGGGACATAGGCCCGGGGGACAGCGCCGTCGCGCACGCGGTGGTGCTGTCGGCCGAAACATACCCGATAAACCCCCGCAAGGTGCAGGTGAGGGTGGGTGTCCGGCTCGACGTCACCGTCTATCACGCGGGGTGCTGGGAGATTTGCCAGGATGTGGAAGAAGCGGCGCTGTATGGCATTCACACGCGCCGGGAGATCGGGAGCGCCTACCTGCCGGTGGCCGTGAACGGCAGGACCTTCACGGTGACGGACGAGTGGGAGGTGCCGGGCAGCCGCCCGCCGGTGTATGAAATTCTGAGGACCGACGTGCGGCTGCACACCCAAGAGGCCAAACCCGTCGGGAACAAGCTGGTATTTAAAGGCGCCGCCTTTTTGCGCGTTCTCTACGCGGGTCCGCCCAGCGGCGCGGATCTCGCCGACGACATCGTCCTGCTGGAACAGGAGGTGCCGTTTTCCCAGATCATCGAGTGGGGGGGCGGCGAGGAGACATGCGACTGTACGGTGGACCTGCAGCTGGCCGGGTTGGAGCTCGATCTGCGCGCCGGCCTTGCCGGTGAGAGCCGGCTCCTCGGGGTGACGCTGCAGATAGACGCCCAAGCCGTCGGCATGTCCCCGCGCGACGTGGAGGCCGTGGTGGACCTGTACTCGACCGATTACGGTCTGCTGCCGGAGTTTCGCGTCTACCGGGCGGTACGGCTGCTGGACCGGTCGGTGCGCCGGCAGGCCGTGCGCGAAAGCAATGAGACGGGCCGCCCGGTCAGTGCGGTGACGGACGCCCAGGTGACGCTCGGCCCCGTGACGCAGCAGCGGACGGAGAACCAGTTGACACTCACCGCGCAGGCTGCCGTGAACGTCGTCTACCTGGCGGACGACAAACGGTTCTATGCGCTCTCGTGGCAGTTTCCCGTGTCCTGCGTATTGGAGGCGCCCGCCGACGCCGGGTGTACGGCGACGGCCCGCGTGGAGGGAGATGTGCTGGCCACCGGCACGCACGACGGCGTGGAGGTTCGGTTCCCGGTGGATTTTGCCGCCACGGTGTCGGCCGTCGAGCCGCTGACAGTCCTGGCCGCCGTGGATATCGACCAGGAGGCGGCCAAAGACCGTGCCGGCCGGCCCTCGGTGGTGCTGCGGCGCGCCGGCGGGGGCGAGACCCTGTGGCAGATTGCGAAGGCCCACGACACGACGATGGAGGACATCGCGCAGGCCAACTGTTTGGAGGGGGAGGCGCCCCTTCCGGCCGGGCAGATGCTGTTGATCCCGCGGCACCGGTGAGGCGCCGCCGCGGGATCAAAACAGAAAGACGACCAACAACAAGCGAGGTCCCAAAGGGGCCTCGCTTGTTGTTGGTGCATCTATGCGTGCTTGGCCAGGTAGACCCGGTACAGCGCATGTTCCCGGCGGAGCAGGGCGGGGGTGTCCAATCCGTAGGGGCAGTGCGCCTTGCAGAGGCCGCAGTCGGTGCAGTGGGTGATGTCCTCCATGAGCGCCTGCATCTCCGGTGTGGTGAAACGGGCGGGGTTCATCCGGCGCAGCAACAGACTCATGCGGGCGGCCGTGCTGACCTGAATGCCGGCCGGACAGGTGGGCATGCAGTAGCCGCAAGCGCGGCAGAACGCGCCGGCCAGCTCCTGTTTGTCCCGCTCGATCGTCGCGCGCAGCGCCGGGGTGAGCGCGGGTGGGTTTGCCTCCAACGCCAGAAACTGTTCGAGTTCCCACAGGTGCTGCAGACCCCAGATGGGCACCATGTCGCCCAGACTGCGCAGCAGCGCGAAGGTGGCGGTGGGGTCTGTGATCAACCCGCCCGACATGGCTTTCATGACAATGAGACCCACGTCGTGCGCCCGGCAGAGTGCGACGAGGTCCAGGTCCTCCGTGCTGGAGAGCGCGGAAAGCGGGAACTGCATCGTGTCAAACAGCCCGGAACGCACCATCCGGGCGGCCAGGTCCAGGCGGTGGCTTGTGATGGAGATGAAGCGGATCTTACCCTCGCGGCGCGCCTGCAGGGCGGCCCGGTAGAGCGGATGATCCGCGTTTGGCAGGAAGGTGGGGTTGTGGAACTGGTAGATGTCGATGTAGTCGGTCTTCAGGTTGCGCAGGCTGGTCTCCAGGTCGGCCCCAAAGCCCTCGGACGTATCGGCCATGGTCTTGGAGGCCAGAATGATGTGGGCGCGCACGTCGGAGAGCGCGTAGGCGATTTTCTCCTCGCTGTCCCCATAGGCGCGCGCCGTGTCGAAGAAATTGATGCCTCCCCCGTAGGCGCGGCGCAGCAAAGCGGCTGCGTCGTCCAAAGAGAGACGCTGGATGGGGATAGCGCCAAACCCGCTGCGGCTGACCTGAAGGTCTGTGCGGCCCAGCCGAAAAGTGTCCATGAGGCCTTCCTCCTCTACCCGTCTCAGGGCGCGTCGTCCTGCCGCCGCCGGCTGAGTGGGTGAGCCCGGGCGGCCGCGCGCAGTTCCGCGCCCTCGACGTGCGTATAAATCTGCGTGGTGTTGAGATGTTCGTGCCCCAGCAGTTCCTGCAGGGTGCGGACGTCCACGCCGTTTTGCAGCATGAGCGTGGCCGCCGTGTGCCGAAGCTTGTGCGAGGAGTAGAGCGTGTTGTCGAGGCCGGCGGCGGTCAGATGCTTCTTGACCGTGATATGAATGGTTTTCACACTGAGGCGGCGGCGGTTGCGCGAGACGAAGAGCGCGTTTTTGTCGAGAGAGGGCCAATTCTCCCGCACGGTCCGCCACCGGGCCAAAGCGTCCAGGCAGGCGTCGTTTAAGTACAAAAGGCGCTCCTTGTCGCCCTTGCCCACGACGCGCAGTGTGTCGTCGCGCACGTCGGAGAGATTCAGCCCGGCCAGTTCCGAGAGCCGCAGGCCGCAGTGCAGAAAGAGGACGAGCATACAGTAGTCCCGCTCGCGGTACGGGCCCTTGACAGCGGCCAGCAGCGCCTCGCACTCCTCGAGGGAGAGGTAGCGCGGCAGGCTTTTGCGCAGTTTGGGGGCGTCCAGATCCTGCACCGGGTTTTCGGCCAGCAGATGTGCCTTGACGGTGAGGTATTTGTAAAAGGAGCGGATGGCGGCCGCCTTGCGGGCCCGGGCCGGCGCCCCCAAGCCGTAGCCGGTATGCGGACTGTTTGGCTGCACCGCCCTGTCGCGCGCCAGGTAGGACATATACGCGTAGACGTCGCCGAGTGTGACGGAGGCCGCGAGGGTCACGTCCACGTCGTCGATGGGGATGCTGTCGAAGTCGGTTTCCGGCGGTACGAGACCGCGCAGCGTCTTGAGAAAACGAAAAAAAGACCGAAGGTCGAGGAAGTACTCGTCGGTCGTTCGGCGGGCGTGGCCCCGTATGGTCTCGTGATAAGTCAAAAACTCGCGCAGCAGCGGCGAGGTCTCCAAGCGGTAGTCCAAGGGTATCACCCGGCCTTCCAAGGGCGGCGCGGCGCCCCGGGGGATTTTGCCGCCATTATACCATGTCGGCGGCGCGTCTGGCAAGGGTGGGGCGGGGGAAAAAAGTCAGAGGGAAGCGGCCCAGCCGCTCCCCTCTGAAGAGAATACGTAAAAGATAAATTACGAAACGCTGACAGTGACGATATGAGTAGCGCCGCCGAAATCATCCTTCACTCTGATCGTGATGATCGCTGTGCCAGCTCTGAGGCCCTGCACAGTAAATTTGCCGTCGGCTTCCGTCACAACCGCGATGGCCGGATTGCTGGAGATGATATCATAGGCGCTCCGAACGCCGTCAGCTGAGACAAGCAGAGGGGCTTTCGCTTTGATGCGCACGGAAACGCGCGCGGACGAATGCACCCGAACACTCTCCAGAGGCACACCAACCTTGAACTGCTGTCCGCCGAGAGTCACATGATAATACTCGCCGCCGACCAGATCGGCCTTAGCGGGAATATCAAGCTCCACAACGCCCTCATCATCCGCGGCGTACTGGTTAATGTAATCGAGGTTCTCAAAGGTAGGGACTGCGTCGTAGGCAGCCAAAAGCGAAAGACGCGCGTTCGGCGCGAAGCCCTCGGCTTCCACACTGACGATACCTTCTGATTTGTCCACTGTGAGCACCGCGTCGGCAGCCAGAGCGCCTACGAGGCAAAACTGCAGGACGAGGGCCGCTGCCAAAAGAAATGCGATAGGCCTTCTTTTCATGCGTATTCATTTCCTTTCTCTACTTAAATAGCGATAAACGGGATTGCGTCCGCCCCACGATGTGCAGTCGCGAAGCGAGGTTCCACGGCGTATGTGCAGTACGCCACAGAAACAGGGGAGACGGAGAACAACAGCGCACAATACTTACATGAATACTTTACCTGATTCTCTGTCAAATGTCAACAGTTTATTTTTAAGTTTTTAAAGGGAATTTTGCAAAAGAACATCGCAAGGGGCAAACAGACGCTGATACAGGCCCGAGGTGAACCTGATTTCCTTACGGCCACAACGGCTTTCGACGCTGGTGGCGCCTTGGCGAGACGGCTGTGCGGGCGAGCCGGACGGCCGCGACGGACCGCCCGCAGACCCTTTTTTTGGAAATTTCGGACGGCCAGGCCGTCTGTGGAAAAGGAGAGCGGCAAACCGGGAGATTTGCCCAGTGCGTCCGGCCCCGCGGAGGCGGAGAAGACGGCGCAAGAAGAGGCGCTCCCCTTGTGCGGTGTCCGCCGTTTTCATAATGGCCTCCTTTGAAATACCATGTACTTTTTATAAACACAGAGGCGGAACTTGTAGATATAAGTTTGAAAATATTTCTCAATTTATATCGAAAACACTTGATTTACCCGCTTGACTTGTACGTATAAGTGTATTACAATTTTCTTGACAGGCTGCGGGCCGGATTGTCCCGCGCCACTCGAAGACGCGCAAAGGGCCCGGTGGGCAGCAATATGGAGATCCCGCCCTCCGTGGCCCCAAAATCAAAGGCGCTGTTTTTGTGAAGAAAAACAGTGTTTTTGCTGTTTTCGAAAAGGTATACCTTTTCGAAAACATGCTATGAGTGCCAACATTGTTATTGTAGCACACATAATTCGCAAAATCAAGAGGCGGAGTGTGCTATTTTTTATGCACTTTAACCGAATAAAACAGGGTAAACTTCAAAAAATGGAAGTTTCAGAAAGGTATACCTTCTTGGCATCCGCGTTCGATGATCTGCAGTGCCGGGCAGGTGCAAAGAGTGACCGGCGCGTGTGCCGCGCGGCGCGCCTGCCAGCGAAATAAGGGGGTGATGCAAATGGGCGCGTTCGGACAGGACAGCCGCTGCCAAACAGCTGCCTGAACAATAGGATGGTGAATAAAAGTATGAAGAATGGAGGAATTTTGATGAAAAAAATGTTGTCTTTATGTCTGGCAATGGTCATGGCGCTCACGCTCGTCCCGGCCGCGCCGCCGCGTGTGGCGGCGGGGGATATCGTCTTTGACGAGGCCACCTTCCTGGCCCGGTATCCGCTGGCGGGCGACGCCAATGACACACAGCGCAACCAGCGCCACGCGGCCCTGTCCGGCACGGGCGCGACATTTGTGACCGACACCAGCAGCAACAGTTTCGGCTCGGTTCTCCAGCTTTCCGGCGGCTCGAAGGGCACAAGCGCGGCGGTGCTGCCGGGCGACGCCGTCTTCGACTTCGAATCCGGCGCCCCGGTGAACAACATCACAGTGGCCACTTGGGTTTATCCGAGAGCCAATACGAATTATGCCAGAATCTTTGATTTCGGCACGAGCACAACGCGCAATTTCTATCTGGAGCAGCGGCGCAGCGGTACGTCGGGCGTCACCGCCAGGTTTACCGTGGACGGGTCCGGCGCCGAAGCGGTCACGCCGAACGGCGCCTTCACGATGTCGCTCAACACCTGGTACCATGTCGCCGTCACGGTGGAGGGCAGGACGATGCGTCTGTATGTGAACGGCGTCCTCCGCGGCCAGACGACGATCTCGGCCGATCTCAGCAGCGTTTTCAGCACAGCGCCCGCCGGCAATCTCCTGTACATCGGCCGTTCTCAATACGGCGACGCCGATATGAACGGCCGGTTTTCCGACTTCGCCATTTTTAACAGGGCGCTCACGGCGGATGAGATCAACTACGTCCGCAATTTGAAGTTCACCGACGAAAACGTGGCCGCCAGCGATTTGAGTATGATCGTCAATAGCCTGGGCACGTTGACAGACCGTACGGAAAACTTCACCCTGCCCACCACGACGGCCAGCGGCTCAACCGTCGTCTGGACATCCAGCAACAATGAGCTGGTAAGCGCGGAAACGGGCGTCGTCACGCGCCCGCCCAGTACCAACCCGAACCAGACGGAGACGGCCGTGCTCCATGTGACGGTCGCCAAGGGCGAAGCGACGGTGGAAAGAGACGTGACCGTGACGGTGCTCAAGCTGCCCGCCGACGAGGAGATTGTCGCCGGCGACAAGGCGGCGCTCACTCTCGAGACGGGCAGCATCACCGAAGACGTCGCGCTGCCTGCCAGAGGGGCGCTGGGGTCGGCCGTCACATGGACGTCCAGCGCGCCGCAGTATCTGTCCGAGGCCGGCGTCGTCACCCGTCCGGCCATTGGCGCCGCCAACGAGCCGGTCACGCTGACGGCGACGATCCATTACGGCACGGCTTCGGATACAAAGACGTTTGACTTTGTCGTCAAGGCGGCGGTGGACGTGCCGGTTCTTCTGGGTGTCCCCGAGGTGGAGTACACCGCCAGAACCGGAGAACTGCCCAGGCTCCCCTATTATGTGGACGGCATTTATGCCGGCGGCGTAAGCGGCCCCCGCGTGCGCGTCAGCTGGTCCACTTTGGCGATCCAAAACACGAACGCGGCGGAAATCAACAAATATCAAAACCCGGGCGCCCATGCGGTGTCGGGCGTCGTGTACGGCACGAACGGAGCCACGGCCTTCACCGTCGCCGCCAATGTCACCACAGTGGCGGCGAACAACGATTCTCAAATCTGGATAACCAAAACACTGCGCAACGGTGTCGCGCCGTCGGCGATCGTGACAGTCAACAATACGACGGCCGGAAAGTACCAAACCAATGCCATCATCGCACTCTATGACGCGGACGGCAGGTTTGTCCGGCTGAAGATCGAACCCTTCGCCGTCGAGCCCGGCGGGGAGGAGAGTGTCCGGCTGGCGCTGCCGGAGGTCGACGACGTGACGAACCTTACGCAGGGAGTCTTCGTGTGGGGCGACGAGACGAACGTCCCTCTTTCGACAGATCTCTTCGCGCAAGAAAACGACGCCCCGGAATTGGAACTTATCAAATTCCCGTATTCCGACGTGGTCCTTGAGAACAATCCGGACGGCTCCACGCCGGTTATCAAAGGCAACTCGGAGAGAATGATCGACGGACTGCTCGGCTGCAATGACGACAGATTCCTCTACCTGTTCCGTTACACCTTCAGTCTGGACACGAAGGGCGCCAGTGCCCTTGGCGGTTGGGATACGGTGACGACAAAGCTGCGCGGTCACGCCACCGGGCACTATCTGTCCGCTTTGGCGCAGGCGTATCTGTCCACGGCGCGCACCAATCCGGCGCAGCACGCGCAATTCGCAGAGAAGATC
This sequence comes from Oscillospiraceae bacterium, assembly GCA_031265355.1. Taxonomy (NCBI): domain Bacteria; kingdom Bacillati; phylum Bacillota; class Clostridia; order Eubacteriales; family Oscillospiraceae; species Oscillospiraceae bacterium. Next base: position 65,784 of record JAISCT010000031.1, read on the forward strand.
AACTACATGATTGACGAACTGTATGCGATCTCTCAGCTGGCGCAGGGCGACCCGGCCAGTATCCCCATGGGTTCCGGTAAGACGGCCTATACCACGCAGTTCTCCAAGCCCGACATGAGGACAGACTATGAGAACTGGGGCGAAGGTTTCATCAGTGCCTACCCGCCGGATTCTTTCATCATGCTGGAGCGCGGCGCCACCTACGGCAGCTCGGATGCGCAGATTTGGGCCCCCTATTATACGCTGCACAAGATTCTGGCGGGCCTTGTGGACTGCTATGAGGCGACGGGCAGCGAAAAGGCGCTGAAGATCGCTACGGGTATGGGCGTTTGGGTATACAGACGCCTCAGTACGGTCCCGCAGGCCACGCTCAACAGCATGTGGAACCGCTATATCGCGGGCGAATACGGCGGCATGAACGAAGTGATGGCGAGGATGTATGACATCACGGGCGACGAGCGGCTGCTGGCGGGGGCCAAGCTGTTCGACACCATCGACTTCTTCTTTGGCAGCAACAGCACGCTCGGGTCCCGAAACGGTACAAACGGTATGGCCGGCAACGTGGACACCATCCGCACGAAACACGCCAATCAGCATCTGCCGCAGATTGTCGGAACCATGCGTGAGTACGATGTTACGGGCGACATCAAGTATTATCAAATCACCCGGAACTTCTGGGAAAAGGCTGTCAACAGTTATTCCTACAGCATGGGCGGCGTGGCCGGATATACCAGCAACTCGGAAGCGTTTGTCGGGACGCCGGATATCCTCTATCAGCCCGCCACCACCGGTCCGGGGCTCCGCGGAGGCACGTACACCGGAAACGGCGATATGTGCGAGGGCTGCGCCACATACAACATGCTCAAGATCTCATCGGCGCTCTTCCAGCACGACCCCGACGCGAAATATATGGACTACTACGAGAGGGCGCTCTACAACCAGATCGCCGCCATCATCCAGCCCACCGGCGTGGGCACCATCTACCATTTCGCGCAGACGCCGGGCGCCGCGAAATCTTTCGGCAATACAGCGCTGACAGGGTTCTCCTGCTGCAACGGGACAGGCATCGAAAACCACACAAAGTACCAGGATTCCATCTATATGCATAGGGGCGACGACGAACTGTATGTGAACCTGTACGTCCCCTCCACACTGTACTGGAAAGACGGCCTCACGGTCAAACAGTCCACCAGCTACCCCAACAGCGACACGACGACGCTCACGGTGTCCGGCGGCGGCGATTTGGCGGTGCATCTGCGTATCCCGTACTGGGCCGCCAACGGCTTTACGGTTTCGCTGAACGGAGAGCCGCTTGACATCGCGGCGGATCCCTCCAGCTACATCGTGATCGATCGCGTATGGAGCGACGGCGACACTGTGACGCTGACGATTCCCATGGATTTCCATATCTTCGAGACGATCAACCGGCCGAATATCGCGTCTGTCCTCTATGGTCCCCTTGTCCTGGCCGCGTCGGAGACAGCTGTGCAGCCCACGTTCCGCAAAGTCACGCTGGACGGCTCCGATCTGTCCAACAGCATCGCGATCGATCCGACGACGATGACGGCCCAGACCAATGGCGTCACCCTCAGGCCGCTGTATTTCTACAACACGCAGAGGTATTCCACGTATCTTGACATCACGTTGGAGAAATAATCGGTCTCGCCGGCCGGGCGCGGCCGGTGCGCGCAAGGCGAAAGTCCTTATGGCGTCTGATCTCATCTCCAACGAATGTGCGTGTGCAGCGCTGTGATCCCAGCCGTTTCGGGGTTCGTTGTGTGCAGGGGTGAGAAAAGACATGTAAAAAAACAAGTAAAAGCGCCGTTTTGTGAGAAAAAACGGCGCTTTTACTTGTTTTTAAAAAGGTATACCTTTTCAAGAATACGCCACAGACGCTAAACAACTCTCTTTTATCATATATAATTTGCAAAGTCAAGAGACATGCACAATATTTTTTATGAATTTCAAACAAATCAGACGGTGTAATTCGCCGGAAACGGCAATTTCAAAAAGGTATAGCATAGCAGGCCATGCGGAGACTGCCGAAGTGGCTGCCGCCCAGAGAATTCGTGCGGGTCGTGGGATACGTCCGGAAACGGGCGGCTGCTTTTTGTGCAGAGAAAGCGGCCGCCGGCGGGACTGTTTGTGCAGACGGTCTCGCCCCGGACAGGCTCCACGCCTGTCATGGACGCTGCGGGTGGCGGACACCCAAAGGGGTCTTTGGGCGGCGCGCCCGACCGTCGTATGCGGCCGAGGCAGATGGGGAAAAAGATCACGCTAAGAACGTTGTCACGCGCAATTGACAACCAAATTATGGGAGGTGTACGGCAAGTGAGTAAAAATACGCAAAAAAAATACGCAGCGCGCCTTGTTGTCCTGATGATGCTGATATCGATCGTCATCACAGGCTCGTTGCCCGCTGCCATGGCGGAGCCGGATCCGCTGCAGATCGTCGAGACTATGGCCGGCGGCGCAGCAGGCATCGCATACAATGCCGCAGGCAGCCTTTCGGCCAATTTTGCCGTCTCGACGCCGCAGCTTTATGTCGAGACGCGGTTTGAGAACAGCTTGGATGAAGAGGTGAGCGGCAATTTCTATCTTGCCATCTACAGTGCCGGCGGGCGGCTGGCATATGTCGAAAGCAAGGTTTTGTCAGCTGCGGCGGCTGGAAGCGCGAGCGTGGTGTTTGACGCGGATGTGAGCGAATACCAATCCGAAGGCTGCCTCATCAAAGTGTTCGCGTGGGATGCCGATGATGTGCCGCTGGCGGAAGCGGCGGAGGCGTCTTACAAAAATTTGGCACTCAGACGCGCCGCCTATCAGTCGGGTGCGGTTGATGAAAACTACACGGCGACGCTTGTTACGGACGGAATCGTCAGCGAGCCGGTCCTGCGAAGTTTTGCCGACGGTCCCTGGGTCGCCGCCACAAGGTACTACATGGAGTGGATATATGTGGATCTCGGCGAGCCGACCGACATCGCAAATGTCACCACTACATGGGGTGGGACATATGCCACCAGGTACCAAATCCAGTTCTCAGACGACGCGGTCACCTGGACTACGCCTGCGATAGCTGGAGCGCACCGCGGCAGCAACGCCTATTCGGGCGGGGGCGGGGGCACCGCCAATCCGTTCGGCTATGCCACGGCGGCTTGGGCGAACGCCGCGGACGCCTGCGGCATAACGGGCGTTACGGCCAGGTATGTCCGCATACTCTGCGAAAGCTGCTCGGGGCTGTCGCAAAGTGGGGAAACATACACTATCTTAGGCATCAGCGTAAACGACGCCGCCGTCGACGGGTATTACGCGTCGAACGGCTTTGACAGCTATTGGAAAAGTAAGGCCGGCGGCGAGCAATGGGTTTACGTTGACCTTGGCGCGGACAGCGCGCTTGTCGGAGCCAATGTGGTCTGGGGCGGGATTTACGCGACGGACTATGAGATCCAGACGTCGGACGACGCCAAGATCTGGACGACCGCCGCAAACGCGTCCGGCGCGGCGAATACCGCTGTCCCGGCTTCTTTTGAGGCCAGCGGGCGCTACCTGCGCGTACTTTGCAGCGACTCTTCCGAAACGGGTTATATCATAAAGGAAATCGAAGCGTATGGTTCAAACGGCCTGACATATGAGCCCAACCCGCTGCCGGAGCCCGAGGCGGACGGCACGCAATACCTGCGCGGCGGCAACTGGAAGCTGGAGCGCGCCACGGAAGTGGACGCGGACGGCGTGACGCTCTCGCAGGCGGGATATGACGACTCGACGTGGCTTCCCGCCACCGTGCCATCGACGACGCTTGTCTCGTACCTCAACGCCGGCGCCGTGCCCGATCCGTATTACGACAGCGTAAACCTCTCGATATCCGACACGTATTTCACGACCGATTTTTGGTACAGGGACAGCTTTGAGATTCCCGCGTCAAAGGAAGGCAAGGACGTGTGGCTGAACTTTGACGCCATCAACTACAGGGCGGACGTGTACTTCAACGGGCACTTTATGCCAAATGGCACGAACCCCTCGCGTGCAAAGTCGATAGAGGGCGGCTTCATCCGCGGTAAGTTTGACGTCACCGACTACGTGAACTACGGCGGAGAAAACTATCTGGCGGTATTTGTCCAGATGAATGACACTCCGTGGGGATATACGAACACCACATACACCGGGGTTGGGCTGGCGACGACAATCGGCTCGTATATCACGAGGTACACAACGCTCCAGGGCCTCGCGATAGGGCCGTGGCCGAACGGCGGCAACATCGGCATCGACAACCCGACGTTCCACGCCTCCCTCGGCTGGGACTGGATGCCTACGGTCCGCGGGCGCGACACGGGCATATACAAAGACGTTTTCATCTCCTATACGGACGGCGTCGAGATGCTCGATCCCTGGATGATAACCGACCTCGACATTCAGGAGATCCCGCGCGAGTACACGGCCGCGCCGATGGAAGTGACCGCGGCGGCGACGCAGCCTGACGGGCAAAGCGGCGTCGGGCTCGGTAATATATTTGACGCCAGCATGGCGACTGAGTGGGTCGGCGACGCGGCTGCCGAGAATCCAAGCTTCACGGCGGAGCTTGCGGCCCCCGCAGCCGTCAACACCATCGTCGTCAACTGGGGCGAAGTGCTGCCGAACAGGGCGTATGAGTCCCAGAACGCGGCGCGTTTCAAACTTGAGGTCTCGGAAGACGGGAGCGAGTGGAGAAACTACGACGCGCGCGAGGCGGGCGAAGGGTATGACGCGTACGCCGGAACGGATTACTACGAAGGCGGGAATATAGTCAACGTCGTCTCAGGCCCGGCGACTGACGCCGGAGCGGCGATTGCGCGGAGCTTTCAGTACCTGCGCTTTACGGTTCTCCAGAAGATGACAAGCCAGAACTCCGACCAGGGCGTACTGCCCCCGAAAATCCAGAAGATCGACTTTTACTCCGCGACAAAGTCGGCGCTCGAGGGCAGCGGAAACCGCAGATACGCACTGGACGCGAGCAAGGCTGCGCTGACGTTCAAAGCAGACGTCAGAAACAGTACGGACGCGGATGCGGAAGCGACCGTAAGTGGCGTCATCACACCCGGCGGGCTTACGTTCTCGAAGACCGTGACCGTGCCGGCAGGCACCACGCAGGCCGTGTCGATCGACGACATTCTCATGGAATATCCGGAACTCTGGTGGCCGAACACCTACGGCGCTCAGCCTCTGTATACGGTATCGGCGGCCTTGTCGCGAAGCGGCGTGGTATCGGATACGAAAGAGTTCAAGTTCGGCGTGCGTGAATTCACGTATCCCCTCGACGCCAACTACCTCGCCATCTACTGCAACGGCGCGAGAATCGTGGCAAAAGGCGGAAACTGGGGCATGGACGACGCCTTGAAGAACGACGACGCCGAGAGATATGACAACAAGGTTCGCCTCCACGCGGAAGAAAACATGACGATGATCCGCAACTGGGTGGGCCAGACGTCCAGCGAGGCGTTCTATGAGGCGTGCGACAAATACGGCATCCTGATTTGGGACGATTTCTGGCTCGCCAACCCTTATGACGGCCCGAACCCGAAAGACACGGCCATGTTCCTTGAGAACGCGGCCGACAAAGTGAAGTCTGTCCGCAGCCACGCTGCTTTGGCCGTATACTGCGGGCGCAACGAGTCCAACCCGGCGGCCGCCTTGGCGACGCCGCTGCTGAGGCTTGTCGCCGCAGTCGGCAACGCCACTCAGCCCGAGGGCGGGACAGTCGACAATACGCGCTACTACTTCGCCAACTCGGCCGGACGGCCCGTCGGCAGCGGCGGCGGGTATTCGTTGGCCAACTACAACGGAGCGGGCAGCGCCCAGGGCATGAAGCAGTATTACACCAACGTCACGAGCAACGTGATCCGCAGCGAGCGCGGCATCCCGAACGTGCCCACGGCCGAAAGCATCAGGAAGTTTGTGGCCCCGGAGAACCAGTGGCCGATAAGCGAGGTCTGGGCGCACCACGACTGGACGTACAACATGAACGGCCCCGCCAATACGTACATGAACGCGCTCAAATCCTACATGCCGAAGATCACATGGACGTTCCCAAACAGCATAGGCGGAAGCCAGAATCCCTCACCGGCGGCCGTAAACATTGTCAACTACGAGAACAATTTCAAGCCGATGCTGTCGCAGCTGGCCGAATGGTACACGCTGGACGATTTCTCCAGGGTGGCGCAGCTGATAAACTACGAAAACCATGCGGCGCTTTTCCAGGCACTGACGACGAGGCGCGCCGGCGGTCTGCTCATGTGGATGAGCCAGTCGTCATGGCCGAGCTTCATGTGGCAGACATACGACTATTACCTTGACACGAACGGCGGCTATTTTGGCGTCAAAACCGGCAACCAGCCGACGCAGGCAATCTGGCGGCCGACGGACAACGCCGTGATTTTATCAAACCTGACGCCGAAGAGCTACGGCGACGTCAAAACCGAGCTGAAAATCTACGACCTAAACGGCGGCGTCGCAGCCAGCGAGACGTATGCGACGCCGTACTTGGGACCCGACACGACCGGACTGACGCTCAGTGCCAACATCTCTGAGCTGTTCGCCGAATCCGCGACGGACATGGTGTTCATCAGGCTTATCGTGAAGGCGGAGGACGGCAGCGTGCTGGGTTCAAACACCTACTGGCACAACAAGGAGACATACCTTGCCCATCAGGCGCTCAACGATCTTGCGCAGGTCAGCCTGACTGCGGTATCCTCCGACCCCGAGACCCTGGCGAACGGCAACGTACGGTACACGCTCACGCTGAAGAATGACACCGGCGTGCCGGCGGTCCAGACCCGGATCAGGACAGTCAGCGCAGCGACAGGCGAGGACGTGCTTCCGACATTTTACAGCGACAACTACTTCGCGCTGATGCCCGGGGAATCGAAGACCGTCACGGCGGAGTTCAATCCGAGGTATCTTGAAGGCGGAGCTCCGGAATTTGAACTGGGCGGCTGGAATACGAGCAAAGACACGGTCGCAGTGAAATAGCGGTCGCAGTGGAATGAAAGTACCAGGCCAGATATGCCGCAAAGCGGCATATCTGGCCTGGTATGCGTTTGCCCGGCCTATGCGGCGACTTGGCGGTGGAAGTCCGCTACAGACTTGGCAGTAGGAACTGTTAGCCAAAGGCAAGGGTGCCCCCCTACGAACGCAGCTTTTCAACTTCGGATTCCGACAACCCCGTCGCTTTGACGATTTGCGCTGCCGGCAAGCCAAGCATCAGGAGGTTTTTTGCAATAGCAAGTGCCATTTCAGTTTTACCTTTAATTATGCCGCTTTCTTTTGCGGTATTCAAATTGGATTCCATATCGGTCTGCCACATACGACGGCTGCGGTTGATCGCGCGCTCGCGCTCGTCCTGACTAACGTGGATAAGTGTGTTCAGAGCCATCTTGATCTCCCCTTTCGCCTCGGCTACGCGCTCGATGATTTCCTTCTTTTCCGGCTTGTCGGCGTATTGCAGAAAGATCGCCCACATCTCCAGCGAAGTCATTTCCTCTACGGGCTTTCGCAGTACGCCCTCCAGCTTCGACAATTCCACAAATACCACCGTAATCGCGTCGGCCAGCGGCTCGCCGTCTTCGTTACGCAAAGTGAACTCGTTAACGAAGCTCTCGCGCCCTGGGAACACCGTATACGCGCAGAACGTGACCTGATATGTCTTTGCCGGTTTGTTGTAATCCTTGCCCTTGACGCTCTGGGTGGAGAAAAGGTCGCACAAATAGTATACGGATTTGTTCTTCAGATTATCATGAGCACCGCCCGGAAGCTCCTCTATGCGGGACGCCTGCATTTCAAGGTTGACCTGCCTGCCATCGTCCGTAACGCAGTTTATGTCAAGCCGCTCCTGTTTATCGTCAACGTCGTCGGTGGGGAGCTCGTTGTTGCGGATTTCCACATCAGCCACCGGCTGACGGATAATGCTTGAAATGATGTCGGCGAGACCCGGACGCAGTTCGGGGCTTGTCATCAGCAGCTTAAAAAGCCTGTCGTCGGTGGGCGGCAGTATGCTTTTTAGTATATTATGTTCGTTTTCCAAGCGTCTCCCCCCCTTTTTACAGTTTCATTATAGCACAAAAGCACGCGTAATTCAACGGGTACGCGACATAACAACCTGACTTTTACAGCAAGGGATAGCAAAGGAGTCGCAAAACCCGAGGACACAAGGGTTTGGGGAGTGGTCGCAGGAAGAGGAGCGGTTATGCTAAAATGAAGCGGGCGAGCAAATTATTGAAAGCTTCCTGCCTGTGGTAGATGTTGTAGATGTCGGAAGAAAAGACTTGCTGGATTGCCTTGAAATCGAGGGCGATCTCGTCATCGCCAGAGAATTCCAGAGTGTCAACCAATTTGCCGTGCTTGTCTTTGGCCTTTTTGAAAGCGATGGCGCCCCCGACATCGTCGAGGTGTACAATGCCGCCTTTTAGGACGCGGCAGGTGGCGAGCCTCAGGGCGCGCGCGATTCTCTCGGTGGACAAGGCGCGAGGCCCCATTTTGTGTTGGATGATCCGCATTATGAGCAGCGCGACGAAGCAGATCAGGAAGTGCGCGCGGATATGCTCGTTCTTGTGGACATACACGGGGCGGGCGTAAAGGTCCGACTTTAGCAGGCGGAACGACTGCTCAATGCGCCACAAGCCGCCGTAAGTCCTGCGTATCATCGCCTCGTCGTAGTCGAGCTCGCTTGTGATTATGCAGAAATACCCGTCGTACTTGGCGTCTTGCTCCGCCTTTTCGACGTCCACGCTGCGGAGCTTTTTGACGTTGTCCACAAAGGCGCCCGTATCGCCGTCTATGATTTCCTCTTTCGTGTATTCGTCCACCCCTTTCTTGATGCCGTAGGCATTGTTCTTGCAGGCCCGCCCGGCTTTCTCCAGCTTCTCCGCGCGCTTCTTCCCCGCCATGAGGGCGTCGGCCTTGTCCCAATATATAAGGACTTTCCGCTTCCTCGTGACCTTGCCGCCATCCGCGTCCTTGCCGGCGTACTCCTCCTCGAACACCTTGTACTTGTATGTCCCGTCGGCGTTCGCCGTGTACCCGTCCGCGTCAAATATCCGGCCGTCGTACCTCTTGCCTTTGGTCCCTCTCAGCACCTGAGAAAACACGAAACCGTTGCCGCCGTTGACTATCTTGTCGATGTTGCCGGAGGAATTGAGCCCTTTGTCCGCGACCACAATTATCCGCCCGAGGCCGTACGACGCTTTCACATCCGCCATCACGGGCTGCAGCGTCAGCGACTCGCTCGTGTTGCCGGGGAACATGGACACGCTGACCGGGAGCCCGTTGTCGTCCATGAAAAGACCCATTGCCACAATGGGGTCTACCCTGTGCTCTTTCGACACGCCCCTTTGCCTGAGGTCCGCCTCGCCGTCCGGAAAGTCGATTTCAAAAAAGTAGTTCGTCACGTCGTAGAACGCGTGCGTCAAGTCCCGCCCCACTGTCGCTTTTACCATTTCGTTGAGGTGCCGCTGCATGCGGACGTCAAATTTTGTGAACACGTCAAGCGAGCGATACACGTCCGGCAACGTAAACCCCGCTTCCATGCCGTAGAAGCAATCCTTCCCTTGGCTCGTCGCGCGTTTCGAGTCGGGGGCGAGAATCCGGGACAGCACAAGAAATTTGAAGATCTCCGCCGGCGAGTACTCCCCGCGGAACTTCGCCAACGCCGCCCACTCGCTGATGAAATCGCCGATGTGGAGCATATCATACACGGCTCCCAGAAATCTGTGCCCGTAGTTGAGCCGCCTGTTGTTCTCCGAGTACATCTGCTCCGTATGCGCCGCCTCAATCCGGAGGGGGACGTTCTCTTTTTTGTAGCTGGCGTTGAACGCCTCGACGCTTGCCATGAACGCTTCCCTGTCCGGCTGCTCCTCCAGTATCCCAAAATCCTTTATAGTCCTCTGCTTAGGCGGCGCGCCCGGCATGGGCCGGTACCCTTCCACTACGCGTATCTGCGTCTTGACCGTGCCGGTTGCCGTAGTCCTTTTGTCCTTTTTTATCATGCATCATCACCCAGAAACTATTATAGTACTACTTTAGCATAACGTCAACTCCTGCGCCAAAAAATTGTGCCCTCTCTCTTTTGCCCCTGTTGTTCCTGCCTCTTTGCTCCTTCCTCCCCTTGTGTCCTCGGAAGTGTGCTGTAAAAGTCAGGATGATCTATTGGGGTTTCCAATATTAGCCAATTTCGGCTTTTCGAATGTTTGAACATTAAAACACTGGTTTTTTGTACGAGCGCCGCATATTTGGCCACATTTTTTTGAAAAAGTTTCG